>JAFSHE010000301.1 GCA_017440445.1 Oscillospiraceae bacterium
GTTGATACAAACCACGCAAACAGCGGCAAGAAGTACCTTGAGCAGATACGTATTTCCAAGGAAATACTGCACAGCATGCGTCATTCTGACGAGATAAAGAGTATGGTAAAGGGTCTGATGATAGAGAGCTACATCGAGGACGGCGCTCAGAAGGTGGACGAGGGCTGCTATGGTAAGTCCATCACTGACCCCTGCCTTGGCTGGGAAAAGAGCGAAAGACTTGTTCTTGACCTCGCTGACCTGCTGTAATAACAGAATATTTAAGGGATGGAGAATATTCTCCGTCCCTTTTTGTTATTTAAGGATGGAGTTATTGACAGGAAATCCTTTCTGTGATATATTATTTTTTAGAGTGAACTGTTTTGGGAAAGGAGCTTGACATGGACTTTTTTGCGATATTCTATGCGCTGCTGATGTTTCTGTATCAGCTGTTCTTTATGCCGTTTTTCGGATATGACAGAGTGGAGCCTGATATCCCGCAGCAGCCGAGGGATTATTACAGTCTTGACCTCAGCGGGTCGGAGCGTCCGCAGGTAACGCTGGTAGAGCTTTCAGGCGCTGATAATGCGGATATATACAACCTGTACAACGTGCATGTGCTTCATTCGGGAGTTGTGGGGCTTTTCGGCTGCCCTGTTGAGGTGTCCGCTGACGAGTACGAGGGCGCTTCGCTTGCTTTCCGCTATGACAGGGATAATATGGACCTTGTCCCGCCCGAAAACCTTATCGTGCTACATTATGACGAGGAGGATTGCTTCTATAATGAGCTGCGATCCGTACATTCTGCGGAGGACGGCATTGTTTCTGTTGCCATAACCGAGGGCGGCGTATACATGCTTGCCGATAAATACGAGTGGTACAGGGTCTGGGGCTACGATATGGAGCAGTTCGCCCATGACACAGTGTTCCGTGGAGAGGCGGCAGATGCGACGTTTGAGATGCTTGTACCCGCAGGGGTGAAGTATGACATAGTCAGTTCCTACCCGCAGGAAACAGAGCAGGGACGCACCGAAACGCTCCTTATCGAGGGCGATGATGACGAGCCGTTCTATATCCACGCTGTGCTTTACGAGGGTGAGGATGTGTGGCAGAAGGAGCATAACGGCTGGCGGGAACTGATGTATTCTCCTCCCGAGTACCATCATATAACGGCAGAGGAGCTGACGCTTGAAAACGGTTCTGAGGCTATGCTGTACCGCTGGATAATTGATGACCAGCCCAGAGGGATACATGGCTCTGCCAGCATTATAGCGCAGTATAAAATAAATGACAACGCATTTGTGGGAGTGTCCTATCATGTAACGGATAAGACTGACGAGGCGGCTTTGCTTGACCGTGGAGCGGAGTATCTCAGAACGTTCAGGTGGACGAGCGGGATATCCGAGGAGGCTTTCGTACCCGCAAAGGATGAGGAGATAAATGTGCCTCCCGTCACCGAGCCTGACCCTGTTTCGCTTGTGGAGTATTCCTACACCAAGACAGAGCCGAATTTCAGTATCAGAGTTCCTGATAATATCGTCTGCTATGAAACAAACGGCTTTACCTACACCGACTACGACAGCGGGCTTGAAAACAGATCGCTGATGTACGGCACACAGAATAATGACATATACCTTGATGTGACCTGCTTCAGCGGCGAGAATGCATGGGAGAACAGGTATCTTACCTATAAGTCGCTTTTCGAGTACGTGGGTGAGTATCATACTGTTGAGGATATCAGCAGTACAGCGCAGATGATGGAGCTGTACACCGTCCGCTATAAGGACACAGGCGGCATGGAGAGCAACCACGAGAAGATATATCTTATCTGCTTTGCGAGGGTGTCTGATACCGAGATAGTGGCGCTTCGCTATGATATGTGGGCAGATGCGGAGGAGGAATACCACGAGCTTCTGCGTGAGTCGCTGAAGTCTTTCGTCGTATATTGAAACATGCTTGACATAACGAAAAAAGTATGTTATACTAATACGTAATATGATTATATTTCAAAGCGCTGACGGGATATCAGTAGCTCCGTAAATCCCTTTCAGAGAGCCGATGTGTGGTGTGAATCGGCAGGGAAGCGGCAGGCGAATTACCTCCCCGAGCGGCTGTGCGAAGCAGTTTTTCTGTGCGTAGTGCGGCACGGGTAAGCCCGTTAAAGCTGTTCAAAGGCGGCAGAATGCCGTAAACCGAGGTGGTACCGCGATATATTCGCCCTCTTGCCAAGTGCAGGAGGGCGTTTTTGTTTTTCGGAGGTATTGTAAGCTATGAAAGCAGATTTCGACCATGATAATGGAA
>JAFSHE010000302.1 GCA_017440445.1 Oscillospiraceae bacterium
AATCCTGCGAAGAACAGCGCACCTATCAGTATTCCTACAAACAGTGAGCTGTATAATTCTTTTGTTAGTAGTTAAAGTGATATCGACACAAGCGGAGGCACCAGCGACCAGAACTTTGCATACATAAATAACTATCCTTTCTTTTTAAAATCTTACTTTATAGTTTATCAAAAATGTATTATTTTGTCAAGAAATATTTGTTCTAAGTGAATAATAATTGTTGAAAGTTTATAAAGTGCTGTGGGAGTTGCAAAAAAGAGCCGATTGTGATATACTTGTTTCATACTATTTTATTAAGGAATGGACCAATGACCGAAATAACCGTAACCAGAAATGACGCAGGGCAGAGGGCGGACAGATTCCTGACAAAGGTGTATCCCAATCTTACTCTGCCGCTTATATGTAAGCTGATGCGAAAAAAGCGTATCAAGCTTAACGGCGCAAAGACCGAGCCTAATACAAAGCTCTCCGAGGGGGATGTTTTCCGCTTTTATCTCAGTGACGAGCTGCTTTCAAAGGGCGGTGCAAAGGAGAGCGATTTCCGCAGCGTGCCGTCTGATATCAGCATCGTGTACGAGGATGAAAACATTCTGCTTACCGACAAGCCTGTGGGAATGGTGGTGCATGAGGACAACGACAACACCTCCGACACGCTGATAAACAGGATAAAGTGCTACCTGTGGAAAAAGGGCGAGTATGACCCGGATAAGGAGCAGAGCTTTGCTCCTGCGCTGTGCAACCGTATCGACCGCAACACAGGCGGAATAGTCATCGCGGCAAAAAATGCGGAGAGCCTTCGTATCCTCAATCAGAAGATACGTGACAGGGAGCTTGTAAAGCTGTATCTCTGCGTTGTGCAGGGCAAGCCCGAGAAGAATTCAGCGTTGCTTACCGCATATCTTCATAAGCTGTCCGAGGAAAACAGGGTGGTGGTGTCCGACAGAAAGACTCCCGAAAACCGCACAATAAAAACGAAATACTGCGTGCTTGACAGCATAGGCAGTCAGAGCCTTGTGGAGGTGGACCTGCTTACAGGCAGGACGCACCAGATAAGGGCGCACTTTGCGCATATCGGGCATCCGCTGATGGGCGACGGCAAATACGGCAGCAACAAGGTAAACAAGCAGTACGGATATGCGCAGCAGGCGCTGTATTCCTACAAGCTGACCTTTGACTTCACAACGGACGCAGGCTGTCTGTCCTATCTCGATAAAAAGAGCTTCGAGGTGGCTGACAGAAATGCAATATGGTTCGTAAAGCGATACAACGAGATAAAAAACAGCTGACAGAAAGGATAACAGCATGAATATAGAGATTTTTTTCAGTGACGAGCAGGAAAAGCTCACCCCTCCCGAGGATATAGAGGCGCTTATCGAGCGCTGTACCCGTGCTGCTCTTGAGGAGGAGGGCATCACCGAGGACGCACAGGTATCCGTCACACTTGTTGATAATGATACCATCCGTGAGCTTAATAACGAGCATCGTGGAATAGACCGTGCGACTGATGTGCTTTCATTCCCGCTGGGCGATGACGAAAGCTTTGATACCGACCCCGAAACGGGTGCGATACTTCTGGGGGATATCGTTATTTCCCTTGAAAGGGCAGAGGAGCAGGCAAAGGAGTACGGACATTCCTTTTACAGGGAGGTAGCATTCCTTATCACACATTCGCTGTTCCATCTGCTGGGATACGACCATGTAAACGGCGAGGACGAGGAAAAGCTGATGTTCGGCAAGCAGGAAAAGGTGCTTGAAAAGCTCGGCATAACCCGTGAAAGCTGATGAAAAGATTTCTTAAGGGCTTTGTGTATGCGGCGAGGGGAATAGCCCTGTGCGTATACGAGCGGAACTTCCGCTTTCATATTTGTGCTGCCTCGTTCGTGCTGTTCTTTGCGGGCTGTTTTTATGAGCTTTCCCGTGCAGAGTGGGCGGCGCTGTTTATCGTGATCGGCATGGTGCTTTCAATGGAAGCGCTGAACACGGCGCTTGAACATCTTTCCGACAGAGTGACGAAAGAGAACGATGAGCTTATCCGCCGCTGTAAGGATTGCGCTGCGGGTGCGGTGCTTGTTTCCGCAGCAGCGGCTGTTGCGGGAGGGATATCCGTTTTGTGGGACGCCGAGCGGATTTCGGCGATATGGGATTTCTACTGTACGGATGTATGGAGAGCTGTCGCATTACTGGCTGCGGTGGCGGGTGCGGTGATGTTCGTGCTGCTCCCTGAGAGGTTTAAGAAAAAATGAGCTGGCTTAATATTTTCGGACTTATCTTCGTATCGGTCATAATGATACCGAATATCGTATATGCAATAAAGTGCAGGGACGGCTTTGAAAATATTTCTGTCCATAAGGCGGCTGTGATACTGGAGCAGACAGGCCGATACGCTTGTATTGCTTTTATGGTAGTCATTCTCCCGTGGACGGAATACGGTTTCAGGTCGGTTGAGGCGTTTCTTGTCTATATTTTCGGGAATACTGTCCTTATCCTCGCTTATTGTGTTATCTGGATAGTATGCTTCAGGAAGAATAACATGTTCCGTGCGGTCTCGCTTTCTGTAATTCCGTCGGTGGTGTTCCTGCTTAGCGGGGTACTCAGCAATTATCTGCCGCTTGTTATTTCCTCGGCAATATTTGCGCCGTTCCATATCTATATCAGCTGTAAAAACGTCAGAAAAGATGTGCTTAAATGACAAATGCCCCTGAGAGATATCGTTCTCTCAGGGGCTTGTGTTATTTTGCTTTCTTTTTCATTATCATGAACATCACTGCTACTGCTATAAGGACAACTACTGCTGCGCCTATGATTATCATCGGCAGCATACCTGCGCCTGAGGGAGTTTCGTTAAGCACGGAAATTCCGAACGAAACAGCCGAGCCGTTTTCTGCTCTCGCAGTGACGGTAGCCGAGCCAACTGACATGGCGGTTATCTCGACGGAAGCGTTTCCGTTTTCGTCGGAAACCACTGCGAAGCTGCTGTTTACAGCGGCAACTGCGCTGTTGTCAGAGGAGAAGCTTATAACTGCATTAGGAGTACCTGTCTTTACTTTCAGAGTGAGGATATCTCCCACTGCGTCGATGGAAAGCTCAGTGCCTGTCGCTGCTGTAAGGGTGGTGTCGTCCTTGGTTTCGGGAGTGTCCTCATCCTCAGAAACGAATACTCTTACAGTCTTTGATACGCCGCTGTCGGCGGTGACGGTAATGTAGGAAACGCCTGTGCTGACTGCAAACAGCCTGCCTGTGGGGCTTACTGTCACGATATTCGGATTGGATGTAGTAAAGGTGAGATGTCCCTTTGTGCCGTCGGATAGTGAAAATTCGGGAAGAATGGATTTTCCTTCTTCGATAACGATCTCCTCGGGAGCGATAACTGATGCTGCGCTGTCTGCGCCTGAAACAGCATTGACAGTTACCTTTATCTCCTTTGAAACAGTTCCGTTTTGTGTGTAGGCACGGATAGTTGTAGTGCCTATTCCTCTGCCTCTGATGATACCACGGGAAACGGTGGCGACAGAGTCGTTGTCGGTGCTCCACAGTACCACGTCATTGGAGTTTTCGGGGGCTGTTTCGGCTGAAACCGTGAAGCTTTCGCCGATCGTTATCGTGACCTTTTCCTCGCTGAGGTCCATGGAAGTGATGGGAATTATCTCGGGAGATACGGTGACATCAGTGTAGTCCCAGTTGTTGTTAAGCTCCGAATTCGGGAGATATGTACCTCTCAGCATAGCGTCTGTGATGCTCTTGAAAAGAGGGATACAAAGCTCTCTGTCCCAGTAGGTGAAAAGGCCCGTCTGATATTTTCCCTCAGCACCGTAGCCCTGGTCCCATACTACGGGAACAACACCTGCGGTCTGGCAGGCTCTGTGTACTATCTCGGAGAAATACGCTCTTGCAGCGTCGTTGTAGCCTGTTTCGGTGCCATCCTGCGTTTTTGTGCGGTTTCCGTATTCGCCAAGGTACATCGGCACATCGAATTTGTCCGCCATCATCTTAAGACCATTCACCACCTGATACACCTCGTCATAGGTCCATGTGGTGTTGGTGTTTGCTTTGTAGATATGCGCAGCGAACATGATGTGCGGGTCGTCGGAGTTTACATCTTCGGGCAGCACGAAATCCTTGTGGTTGCCGCTGTTTGCGTAGTGAGCCACCGCCGCAAGCCAGCGCTTTTCGTTGTTGGAGCCTGTGGAGCGCACCACGTTCACGAATATCTGATTAAGGTTCACGATGATGGGAGTATCCTTGTCCACTGCCTCTTTAGAATTCTTCTTATCATCCTTCATGCAGGTTATCTCGTTCATCGACTCAAAGATAAGATGCTCGTCATAATCCTTGAAGCGCTCTGCGATGTTACGCCATGTACATTCAAACTTCTCGTACACGTTGTCTATCTCGTTTGAGGCTACTCTCAGCCAGCCGCTCTGCTCCGCACCATCGTGATGGATGTTGATGATAGCATACATATCCTGAGAAACGCAGTAATCCACAATCTCCTGCACACGATCTATCCAGTGGTCGCTTATCTCGTAGGTATCACGGTCTATCGTAGCGCCCCAGGTGACGGGAATTCTTACCGTGTTGAAGCCTGCGTCATGCAGTGCCTTTATGTAAGCCTTTGTGGTCTTTACAGACTGCCACGAGGTCTCGTTGGGAGCAAAGCTTGAATGTCCGTCCATCGTATTGCCGAGGTTTATACCAACGCCCATCTCGTAGATAAGCTGTTCTGTGGTAAGTTCCCTGAAAGGCAGCGGGTTTTCCGCTGTATCTGTATCGGAGAAAAGCATACGGCAGCGTACTTTTTCAAGCTCTGCCCTTGCTTCGTAGTAGAAGGCGTCCTCGCAGCCTTCCTTGTCGTATGCGGTCTGAGCCACCGACAGCGCCCCCTGGAGCGCCTGCCATGAGGCAGGCTGATATTTCCCGCTGTCCATGCTACCGCAGTGGTCTATGCTGAGCTTAAGATAGTCACGGCCTGTTTTCTCGATAACATCGAAAAACCTTGATTCAAGTACCACGTTATCGGGAGAAAAGCCCTCGCTGAATGAGTAGACCTCTCCGTTGTCGAATTTTATTCCAAGCAGCTCGCAGTCGGTGTTTTCGGTGTCGATGGTGATAGTGAGGGTGAATTCCTCTGCGTAGCTGTCCTGCCACTCGCTGTCGTCCTGACATCTTCTGTACAGCGTAAGCTCGGGGAATTCGTAGATACCGCTTCCCGCAAGACCGATAAGGTTATCCTGTATAGCGTTTCCGATAAGGACATTTCTTCCCGAAATGCGCTTTGTGGAGGTCTTTGTAACACCCTCGGGACCAAGCCATGCGCATGCGCTTATTCTGGAGTCGGGACCGCCCTCGGTGACCTTTGCATAAACTGTCAGCTTTTCGCAGTCCTGCCAGTTTAGTCCTGCTGCGTTAAGCTCTGCCTCGGTTATCGTATATCTGGCTTCTGCTGCGGTATCCTCAGCGGCAGCATAGCCGAAATCAGATATCGGCGGCAGCACGCATACAGATGCTGAAGCGGCAACTATCGTTGCCGTTATCAATGCTGTTAGCCTTGTGTTTTTCATTATATACCTCCGTAATGGTAACAGATATTTATCATAAGTATAACAAATGCGATGCATAATGTCAACAATTTCCTTATTCTCTTGACAAAAGGATGGTTATCTGCTAAAATATGAGTTGATGTAAAACGAACGTTTCAGAAAGAGGGATAATATGCCGCCAAAGCCTAAATTTACTAAGGAGCAGATAGTTGAAGCTGCATTGAAGATAGCCGCAGACAGGGGACTTAAAGCGTTGACATCAAGAGAGCTGGGCGCTGAGCTGGGAAGCTCTGCACGACCTATCTTTACTGTGTTCAACAGTATGGACGAGGTGCTTGCCGAGGTGCGCAAGGCAGCCCTTGCACGCTTTGAGGCTTATGCTGAAAAGGCAAAGGAGTTTACTCCCGTATTCAAGCAGGTGGGACTCCAGATGATAATGTTTGCAACGGAGCAGCCGAAGCTGTATCGCCTGCTTTTCATGAGCGAGAAGCCCGAGGCACGCAATTTCGAGGATGTGTTTGCTAACCTCGGTGATGTGGCGGTGCAGTGCGTGGATGCTATAAAGCGAGATTATGATATGTCGCACGATGAGGCGATGATGCTGTTTCAGCACTCATGGATATACACCTACGGAGTCGGTGCGCTGATAGCCTCGGGGATGTGCCGCTTTACGCAGGACGAGGTGCAGGATATGCTAAGCCGTGAGTTTGTCGCAGTGCTGACGCTGATAAAGTCCGGCAGGGCGAATAATTGCACAACTATACCTGAAAAAAAGTAAATTTTTTGCTCTTGTCTTATTGACAGGAGCTTTTTTATGTGTTATAATAAACCAAACGATTTAAAACAAAGGATTTGAAAACTGTGTTTCAGGATAAAACTAAAGGAAAGGCAGTTTTTTCAGTGGCGGAGGTGCGTTATGAGTATATCGATATGCGGATTTGATTGTGCAGATTGCGAGCTTAAAAGCAACTGCGGCGGCTGTGCCGAAACGGGAGGACATCCCTTCGGTGGAGGATGTATAGTGGCGGACTGCAGTAAAAAAAGAGGTCAGGACAGCTGCGCTGCCTGCGGCGGAGCCTGTCCTATGAAGGCGCAGCTTGCGCAGGAGTTCAATGCTCTCGGAATAGAGGACATGGGAAAGGTCACGGACCTCAACCCGCTGATAGGCTCGTTTATAAATGTGGATTATACTCTGCCGAATGGATGTAAGACAAAATTCTGGGAGGATAACAGGGTATACCTCGGAAATCAGCTGCCTAAGGATGGAAGCGGGCGCTGCTACGGTATTGCGGCGGATGATAAGTATCTTCTCGTGTGCGAGTACGGTGCAGACGGCAGTGATGCGGAGATAGTGGAATACAGGCGAAGGAAATAATGCCATGTGCCTTGAAACAGAAACGATCGGAGCAAGCGCTGAAATGGATGAGAAATGGGTGTTATGTCCCGTCTGTGGCAGCAAGACGAGGGTAAAGCTGCGGATGGATACCGTGCTGAGGAATTTCCCGCTTTTCTGTCCGAAATGCAAGCGGGAGAGCCTTGTCAATGCTGAAAAAATGCAGGTGACTGTACTTAAATAAAAGAACAAACAACAAGAGCCGGACGCTCAGACGCAGAGCCATATTTGTACATAAGCTCTGTATGTGTCCGCAGAAAAAACGGAGGTATAACTATGGAGCTTTTAAGAGAAAACGAACGCAGTGCCAACAAAGCCGCCGCAAAGGTGATGCGTATAACCGCACTGGTATTTGCAGCGGTGCTGGTACTTGATATACTGGGGATATTCATTATCCCGCTGGGCGTGATGATAGCGGCATATATTATCGGAACGGTGCTGCTGTTCGTTCCTACGCTGATAGTAAATGTCGCAAAGCAGGACGGCGGCTGGGTGAAGTATATCATAGTTCTGTGCGCAACGCTTTTTACTGTCGTAGTGGCGACAACTCTTTCCTATCATGCGATACTGCTTTTTGTGTATCCGATAGCGATAGCAAGCCTGTATTTTTCGGGAAAGCTGAATATCTATGCGTCGCTCATCACTGTCGTGGGAGTTTCGGCGGGTCAGCTTGCGGCTTTCTATCTTAATTATGTAACGGACGATAATTTCACAGAACTCAGCGATGTGCTGATATTCGGTATACTTCCCCGCGCTATGATACTGTTTGCAGTGTCTGCGATATTCACCATGCTGTGCAGAAGAACTACCTCCATGCTCGGAAGTCTTATGGGCGCAGAGCAGCAGCGCATAATGCGTGAGAAATCCCTTGAGGTATCCGAAAAGCTGCTTGTAACGGTTACAGAGCTTGAAAGGATATCTGCGGCGGCAGCGGATGCAAACAGGAGTATCGCAGACGAGTCTGCAAACGTAATGCGTGACAGCGAGGAGAATTTCGAGCATATCAAGGTAGTAGAGGATAATATGAGACTGATATCCGACAGCCTTGAAAGTCTTTCGGATATGAGCGGCAGTATTGCGGAGCTTACAAAGCGTGCCGATGATATCACTGCCGAAAACGACAGGAATATGACTCTTGCATTCAATGGAATGGATGAGATATGCAGAGGTACCGAGGAAAGCAAGGCGATGATATCCCGACTTTCCGAGCAGTCTGCGCAGATAATCAAGATAGCAAAGGTGATAACGGATATCTCCATGCAGACTAATATCCTTGCGATAAATGCCTCTATCGAGGCATCCCGTGCGGGAGCAGCGGGCAAGGGCTTCTCAGTGGTGGCATCTGAGATAAAAAAGCTGTCCGAGCAGACAAAGAAGGCTGCCGCAGAAATAGGAGATATCATAAGCGATGTTACGGATAACATCTCGGGAACAGTGTCGGCTATGGAGAAGAACTATGTACTCACCCGTGAGGGCATGGCAAGCATGGAGCAGATGCGCCTTTCCGCAGAGCAGATAAGCCTTTCAAACGGCGAGGTATCCCAGCATGTTTCGGAGATGAACAGGGTAATAGCAGATGTTTCGGAGAGCGGCGGCAACGTATCGAAAAAGCTTGTAAGCGTCAGCGGAAATATCGAGAACAACTGCGGCGCAGTGCAGCAGGTTGCGGCGTCTATCCAGGAGAATACCGCAGGAACGGAAAATCTCGGATATATGGTAAAGGATATCAAGCAGATGGCACAGGAGCTGGAGGAACTCTCCAGCTGATAACAGCGCCATGACGTATCAATATGAGAGCGGAGAAATACAAATGAACGATATCTTGCAATATGAAAACAGGATGTGGCAGGTGGCGGTATCAGGAAACAGCAAGGCATTTTTGGAGCTGGTATCTGAGAATGCAGTGATGATATGCGGCGGTTGCCGCTGTACAGGCGCTGAATATGCAGAGCTTATCAGCGGTTTCGGTATCTCGGGCTATGAGATAACGGAGTTTGAAACGCTTTTCAGTACGGAAAGAATTGTTCAGGTGCACTATATCGTAAGGACTGTTGCTGACAGTCCTGAAAACGCAGACCTTGCGGGACTTTTTCATGTGGTGTCCGCATGGGAGCGTGGGGATAACGGAATGCGCCTGATCTTCAATATGGATCAGAGGATATATGTATGAATTATAAATTAATATTATTAAGAAACGATCACACGATGAATGATAATGTGGCACAGTGGTTTCACGAAAAGTGGGGAGTCCCTGTTGAAGCGTATCTTGAGAGTATCGTGGAGTGTCAGCAAAATAAAACGGGAATTCCCCAGTGGTACGTGCTGATGGACGGCGAGCGCATAGTGTCGGGAATGGGCGTTATCGACAACGATTTCCATGACAGAAAGGACCTTTCTCCCAATATCTGCGCAGTGTTTACCGAGGAGGAGTATCGTGGTCAGGGGCTTGCAAAATTCCTGCTTGACTATATATGCGCAGACCTTTCAAGGATGGGCGTAGATACATCCTATCTTCTCACATCCCACACCGAGTTTTACGAGAAGTGCGGTTTTGACTACTTCTGCGACGCTAAGGAGGATTGCGGCGATACCGCAAGGATATACCGCCGTATCTGCCGCTGCGGGGAGAGCATGTCCGCATTGAGCAGCTTCCTTGACGGCGAGGGACGGCTTACAGCGCTCCCTGCGAAAAGAAAGATGAAGCTGCATGTGCTGATATATCTTGCGGATAAGTTCATCAGAGGAAAAGTGTATACCGAAAAGGAGATAAATTCGCTGATAAACGAGTGGCATACCTACGGCGACCCTGTGACGCTCCGCAGAGAGCTATGCGACCATAAGATACTCAGCAGGGACCCATACGGCAGGGAGTACAGATTAAATGACACAGTGCCGACTCTCTCAGACCTTGAAAGGATATACGGCTGAAAAAAAGAGAGATATGAAAAACAGATTGTATATAGTTGAGGGGCTTCCATGCTCGGGGAAAAGCTCGGTTTCAGGGTACATTTCGGAGCTTCTCGGAGAGCTGTGCAGGGTCTGCTATGTGGATGAGGGCAGCGGAGCGCATCCTGCTGATTACGAATTCCATGCTTTCCTTTCCGAGGAGGAGCTTGCGGGCTTCTCCCCTGAGGAGCGTAAACTGATGCTATCCTGCTCGCAGCGGGATGAAAACGGATATGTACTGCCCCTTTCTGCCTTTGAGGGAGAGCTTTTCGGCAGACTGCTGCAATACAAGATATACGATATGCTTCCGTGGGAGAATGAAAGGCCTGTAATGCTGCGCAAGTGGCGGAGCTTTGCCGAGACCGCAGATAAGGATACTGTGTATGTGTTCAATTGTGTCCTTCTTCAGAATCCCATGTGCGAGACCATGATGCGCTTCGGCTTTGATAAGGAGATATCGCTGGGATACATTTCGGAAATAGCAGATATCATCGCCCTGATGAACCCTGTTGTGATATATCTCAGAAACGATGATATAGCAGAGTGCGTGCGAAAAGCCTCGGGAGAGCGTGAGGGCTGGCTTGAGGCAGTAACAGACTATCACGTGAACGGTGCCTACGGAAAAAGTATAGACGCACAGGGCTTTGAGGGCTATATCAGCTGCCTTGAAGAAAGGCAGGAGCGTGAGCTTGATATCCTTTCGCACATTTCTCTTGAAAGCATAGTGCTTGACAATGCGCACAGGGACTGGAATGGGACTTATGAGCGGATAAGGGAGATTGTAACAGGGAGGAACGATGGATAATTTTACAGCGGCGCTGAATAAAATGAATGAGCTTTTCGGACGTGATTACCAGTTCGTGCTTGCGACAGTGCGTGAGGGCGCTCCGTTTCAGCGGTTCGTGGATACGTATTTCGACGGAAATGATATCTACATCGTTGCCTACGGACTTTCAAACAAGGTGAGGGATATAGAGAAAAATCCCGAGGTGTGTCTTTGCGGGAGAAAAAATTATTCCTTCAGCGGCAGGGCTTACAATATCGGGCATCCGCTGAAGCCCGAAAACAGGGAGATACGTGAAAAGCTTATAAAAGCCTTCGAGCCGTGGTATTTCCTGCATAATAACGAGCAGGATGAAAATATGTGCTACATAAAGGTGGAGCTTAAGTCGGGCTTTTTCCATCATGAGGATATGGGATACAGCGTGGATTTCGTAAACAGGACCGCAGAGATAGTACCATTCGTGTTCAGCGCAGTTGAAACGGATGACTGATGTTACAGAAATTGGATAACTTCTGTTGCCATGTTGGTGAGGAGCGCTTCAGACGATATTTAGGTTATAAATTGACACATTTTATATAATTTCCGCACAGAAATGCTGCGGAAATTTTCTTTATTTTGGGGCTTACGGTACTTGAAAAATGGTATTTACTATGCTATAATAAAAACAGCTTTTCTCAATTGCTTACGCAATTGCGCTGTTTTTATTGAAACATATCCCATGTCTGCTGACGCAGACAAACGGCTGTCGCCGTTTGCAGAGCTTTCGCTCTGCGGATACGTTATAATGAAATAAGATTTATTTTTAGATTTTTTTTTAGGAGGTTTTCCCATGGCAGATATACAGATTATGTTTGAGCAGTGGCTTGAAAAGGCAACAGCAGACCCCGACCTCATCGCAGAGCTTACCAGCGTTGCAAATGACGAGGAGGGCAAGAACGACCGTTTCTACCGTGACCTTGAGTTCGGTACAGGCGGACTGCGTGGCGTTATTGGCGCAGGCACGAACAGAATGAACGTGTACACAGTAAACAAGGCTACACAGGGTCTTGCTGAGTACATCCTTGAGAACGGTGTTACAAAGAGAGTTGCACTCTCCTACGACAGCCGTATCAAGTCCGATTACTTCGCAGAAAGCACCGCTGCTGTGCTGGCTGCAAACGGCATCGAGGTATATATCTATGACGAGCTTATGCCTACTCCCATGCTTTCATGGGCTGTAAGAGCGCTGGGCTGTGGTGCGGGCGTAATGGTTACAGCATCCCACAACCCCGCTAAGTACAACGGCTACAAGGTGTACGGCGCAGACGGCTGCCAGGTAACTCTTGAGGCTGCTGAGATAATCCTCGGTAAGATAAACAATATCGATATCTTCGAGGGCGTTAAGACAATGGATTTCGACAAGGCTGTTGAGAGCGGTCTTGTAAAGTTCATCGAGAGGAGCGTTATCGATGAGTACATCGCTAAGGTAAAGGAGCAGGGCCTGCACACAGATCTCGTTGCAGACAGCGGTCTTAAGGTAGTATATACACCTCTCAACGGAACAGGTAACAAGCCCGTTCGCCGTATCCTTGCTGAGATCGGCGTAAAGGATGTTGTGGTAGTTCCCGAGCAGGAGCTTCCCGACGGCAACTTCCCCACCTGTCCTTTCCCGAATCCTGAGATCCAGGAGGCTCTCCAGTACGGTCTGAACCTCTGCGAGAAGGAAAAGCCCGACCTGCTGCTGGCTACCGACCCCGACTGTGACCGTGTTGGTATCGCAGTTCCCGACGGCGACCACTATGAGCTGTTCACAGGTAACGAGGTTGGCGCACTTCTGCTGGAGTACATCTGTAAGGAAAGACTTGCACTCGGCACTATGCCCGAGAACCCTGTTGCTGTAAAGACTATCGTTACAACTGATATCACAAAGGCTATCTGTGCTAAGTACGGCGTGGAGTTGCGTGAGGTGCTTACAGGCTTCAAGTTCATCGGCGAGCAGATCGGCTGGCTTGAGGAAAAGGGCGAGGAGCAGCGCTACATCTTCGGCTTTGAGGAGAGCTACGGCTACCTTGCAGGCGGCTATGTACGTGACAAGGACGCTGTTGTGGCATCCATGCTGATATGCGAGATGGCTGCATTCTACCGCACAAAGGGCATCTCCCTTATCGAGGCAAGAAAGAGAATGTACGACGAGTACGGCGTATACTTCAACAAGCTTGAGAACTTCAC
>JAFSHE010000303.1 GCA_017440445.1 Oscillospiraceae bacterium
CTTAAAGGTCATATATGCAGCTGTCACCTGAAGGATATCCGCTTAAAGGAGGAGTTCACGTTCCAGCTTCAGGAATGTGCGGTAGGTGAGGGTACGCTTGATATCAGACTCTACACAGAGCTTGCAACAGCCGAAGACGCTGATATGCCTATGATAATAGAACATCTTTCCACCGATGAGGAATATATCAGAGCTATGAACTATATGAAAGAACATATTATACGCTCCTGATACGGGTCGGATCATAAAGTATAAAAAACAGGCACACGTGAATTGTTTACGTGTGCCTGTTTTGGTTGTTGTGAATATCAGCTTAAATCAACGGATGTCGGATATCAGTGAATACTGATGTGAGCGTCTGCTATATTTTTTCTTATGAATTCCAGGAACTCAGACATGGGCAGTGGCCGTGAGTAATAGTATCCTTGAATATAGTCGATCTGTGCATCGGCCATTCCGTCTATCTCGGTCTTTGTTTCTATGCCCTCTGCCACCAGCTTAAGGTCCATTCCGTGAGCCATTCCGACAACTGCATGGACCACCTGCTTAGCTTTGTCAGAGCTGAAGAAAGCCTTGCTCATGTCGTAATCAAGCTTTATAATAGAAACGGGCATCTCCACCACATACATAAGGTTTGACTCTCCCTTTCCGAAGTCATCCAGAGAGAATGTAAAGCCGTATTCTATCAGCTTGTTCATGTTTTGGAGAAGAATATTTCGTGCCGTTACTGAGGCGGTCTCCGTTATCTCGAGGTTTATCATCCGGGGTGCTATACCGTGTTTTTCAGTAAGCTCTATCAGCCTGTCTGCAAGGTCCTCTCTTTCAAACTGTACTACTGAAAGGTTGATTTCCACATAATGAATTCCTGCTTCTGTCACAACAGGGTCTTTCAGAAAGATACAAACCTTTTCAAATATCCTGTCACCAAGATCAACTATCAGGCCGCTCTCCTCGGCAACGGGGATGAATAGTCCGGGTGATAGTAAGCTACCGTCCTTCTGACGTATCCTCACAAGAGCCTCGGCGGAGGTGAAGCGCTGCTCGTTATTGCTGAATATAGGCTGAAGAAAGACCTCAACTCTGTCCTCGTTGAGGGCAGTTACGATCTCCTGCTGCACAAGCTTCTTTTCTCTGTGCTTGTTTATCATCTTCTCGTCAGCTACAACTATCGTGCCGTCCGAATATCTGTCGGTCATATAACCGAGAAAGCTCATAAGCTCCTCAAGCTCGGAAAACTCCTGTCCCTTAGGTACTATTACGGTTGAAAGCGCTTTTATGGGAATGTTCTTTTTGTTAAGCAGTTTCACCGACTGCTCCGCAAGCTCCGTTAGGTCTGTGTTTTCTTTACCGATTACAGTCATGTCCGAATTGACATTACGAAAGACGTATACATCATTTCGTTTTGCAAAAATATGAACAAGCTCCAGCATTATCTCATCAGAGAGGGAGCCGAGCTTTTCGTCAAGTACATCGGACAGGGCTATTTTCATAATGGAAAAATCGGTGCGTCTGCTGTACAGACGTCTGAGATACTCCCCCAGTGCGTAGGAATTGAAGCAGCCGAGCTTTCTGTCCAGATTTGCCTCTGGGTTTTCCATGATAACGAAAAGGATAAGGATTCCTACTGCCGTTGCAAAGCCTACCAGCAGCAGATTATTGAACATAAACTGTATTCCTGCTGCCGCAAGCCAGATACACATCCACAGGATAACAGCGAAGCTGCGGCGTCTGCTCAGCTTTTTGTTGAAGATACAAAGCAGCAGTATAGAAAGGATATAGAACACCGCAAAGATATATACCAGCATTACCGCAGGTCCGTATGTATAGGATGTGCTTTCATCAACATATATGCTTATCGGCAGTGAGAGTACAAGCAGGCTCTGCACTCCTGCGACAATATACAGCAGACCTGTACGCTTTCTGTGCAGCTCCTCCGGATAAACATCGGTCAGTACATAGGACAGCGCAAAGACAGATTCCCACACCAGCGATGTGATATACAGCTTGCACACGAGCTTTACAATAAACAACGGCAGGCTGTCCATGTGTGCGATAAATATGAGCGAGGATATATCCAGCAGAAGATTTGCCATGGATATATACATTGCCCTCATAAAGACCTGCTCTGTATATAGTTTAAGGGTATTATGCGATTTATAGAATATAAAAAGCATAAACAGGATTATCAATCCATAGGTTTGTATCTGTATATTCATACGTAATGTCACCTTTATCAGTTTTTTTATTCCGCACTGTTTTCAGAGAAAAGCGGGACAAGTATCTCGTAGATCTCCATTGAGATATCTGATGTTACTGCCTTTTCTATCTTAAGATCTTTATAATATACCACTGAAAGCTCTGCCGAGCTTGCGTCCATAATTATCAGCTCATCAGATTCGTCGGATTTTTTCGATGTGGTCTGCGGGATATCTTCAAGGTCATCCAGTCCCAGCGCACGAAGCTTGTCCATTGTTTCAGGCGGGACGGGAATACCGCTTTCATTTTCGCAATGGTTTCCTTCATTGTCAATACAATTACCCGTAGCAAAAGCCCCGTCGTCGCTGTCCACAACGGTGAAAGAGAAATTATACTGTGCAAGGCTGCCACTGTGTGACAGTGTAAAGGAAGTCCACTGTGCCTTGTTTACCATTCCCGGTCCGTCCAGAATCTGTGGCTTACAGCCGAAAAGAGAAAGAAATGCCGAAATACACACAACGATCACTCCTGTTTTTATCAATGCTTTCATTATCTACCCTTCTAAACGTTAAGTCAACTGCATACAACTATATAAATTATATCACATAATATTGTTCTTGTCTACATCTTCTGCATGCGAGCGAAAAAACGGTAGAGCAGGGAATACGGATGATAGATAGTTAATTAAACGATCGACTTTTCAAATGATTACACATATAGCTTGTTTTATTGATAAAATATCTATCGGATGTAACATATACCTTTTTTTATAACTGATCTATGTGGTTGAAATAATCTTATAGTTGTGCTACAATTAATATGTAAATAAAGGACGAAAGGCGGCGCAGTATGCGTATAGATAAGTTTGTTTCCGAGCAGGCGGGGATATCCCGCTCTGACGCAAAAACGATGATAAAAAAGTCGCAGATCACAGTGAACGGTATGCCTGTAAGATCTGCGGATATGAAGATAGACCCTGATAAAGATACAGTTGCAGTCCGTGGCAGGGAAATATCGTACAGAAAATACATGTACATCATGCTTAACAAGCCCGACGGAGTGGTGTGCGCAACCCGTGACGGGCTTAGCTCCACGGTGCTGGAGCTTCTTCCCGAGGAATTCAGGAGAAAGGGTCTTTTCCCAGCGGGAAGGCTGGATAAGGACACAGAGGGCTTTGTTTTCATAACGGATGACGGAGCGCTCGCCCACAGGATGCTCTCACCGAAAAAGCATGTGGAAAAGGAGTATATCGTGACCCTTGAAACCCCTGCCGAGGAGCGGTACATCGAGGTGTTTGCATCGGGAATGACCATAGACGGCGGGGAAGAATGTATGCCCGCACAGCTTACGATGACAGACGATCCGCAAGTGGTCAGACTTGTGCTTCACGAGGGAAAGTACCATCAGGTAAAGCGCATGATGGAGGCTGTCGGAAATAAAGTCACGCACCTTAAGCGCATACGCATGGGAGGTATCCTGCTTGACCCGAACCTCGCAGCAGGGGAGTGCAGGGAGATAACTCAGGAGGAGCTGTCAGAGCTCGGCTGCGAGTAAACAGCGGCATCTGTAAATAAAAAAATCACCTTTCTGCGTTGTGCAGAAAGGTGATTTTTTCTATGTCAGTACTCCTCGGAATAAGGCTCAACAGGCCATAGTCCGCTGTCGGTGAGGCTGTAATATTTATCGGTTTCTGTATCCACCATAAGTATGGGAATAATTCCGCTGTCAAGCGTTGAGCCGTCTATATAATAGTGGCTCTCGCCATCGAAGTATATATCGTGGAAACGAGGGTCGCCAGATATCGTTGAGGTTCCCACATGTCCTGCTACTATGGTCATTCCGCCGTGAAACCTGCCTGTCTGTGCAGGGAATTTCTCGGTGAAGGTGTAGTCGTCTGTTCCAAGCTCCCACATGTCGTCGGCTTCTTCGTCTATGCCTGCGTGTACGAATATCGTTTTTCCCTCTACGTGATAGCGGGGAAGATCAATCATCCAGGAGATGTATTCGTCCTCCTCATCCTCGTGTTCGTACTGCTCGTCATAGTCTTTACCGCTTATGGGATATCTTCCGTCGCAGACCAGCTCCTCGTGATTGCCCATCAGAGCTATAACTTTATCACGTCCGTATTTCCTCTGAAGTGAGATTATCCTTTTAAGCACGCCGTAGCTGTCGGGGCCGTGTACATAATCGCCAAGTAGTATCAGCTTTGCGTCTTTTTCTTTAAGGCGTGGCTCAACAAGCTCCAGTGCATCAAGAAATTCAGAAAGGCAGCCATGGATATCACTCATTGCGTATATATGCATATTCGTCCTCCTTGCAGTTATACTGCGGTCTGTCTGCGCCCCTGAAACAGGCGGAGATTAATTGTATCATATTATCTCGGCCGTGTCAAGGCATTTACATCAAATAGTTCGATATTTTAGTTTTAATATCATCTTACACGTTTCCGACAAAAAGAACAGGTTAATTTTTACATATATAAACTTCAAAAACTATTGACTTCAGATTAATTTTAGTGTATAATATAAACAGTTTATTAACCAAAGATTAACTTTTTGTAACAAGGAGAACTACCATGAAACGATCTATCAAGACCAAAATGCTGATACGCTTTCTGTCAGTGGTGATCATCTCAGTTGTGGCTATCGGTGCTATCGGAGCAGTGCTGAATTATTTCAGTGCACTGGATACGCTTAAAACTACTATAAACGAGACTGCAAAGGTAGCATCTGACCAGATAGACAGTACGCTTATGCAGTATCGTATGCTGATAAAGGATATGGGTATGAATTCCCAGCTTTCCAACGACATCGTTTCAGCGGATGACAAGCTTGAGATAATCGGCGAGCGTGCCGATCGTTACGGTTTTATCGATTACGGTGTCACCGATACTGAGGGTATCGACCTTGCTGAGCTCGACAAGAGCGCCACAGCATGGTTCCCCGCTGCGATAGCAGAGGAAACGGTCGTTACCGACCCCGAAAAGCAGGAGGACGGTTCGTACACTATGTATGTTGCGGCTCCGCTTATCAAGCCAGGTAAGTTCGTGGCACAGCCTCTGGTGGGAACTATCTATGTTTCTCTGGATGCTAAGGTGCTTTCCGATATCATAGGACAGATAAAGGTAGGCGACAGCGGAAGCGCTTACATAATCGACAAGAACGGTACTGTTATCGCTCATAACGATTATACTAAGGTGACCTCCGAGGAGAATGCCATCAAGGCGGCGGAGAGCGACTCCTCCAAAAAGCAGATAGCAGCGCTTGAGTCCCAGGCTCTTGAGATGGAGATGGGCAGCACTGTTGTTGGTGAATTCAAGGCAGACGGCAAGGATATCTGTGCTGCGTATGCACATATCGAGGGCACTGACGGCTGGGTGCTGTGCATCGAGGCAGACAAGTCCGAGTTCATGAATGGCACTACATCCTGTATCATCTATACGGCTATTGCAATACTTATTTGTGTTATCATTGCAAGTATCATTACAGCAGGTCTTGCAAACAGCATCGTAAAGCCTATCATTAAGATAAGCAGCGCTATGTCTAAGGTTGCCGAGGGTGATCTTGACGTTGTGGTAGAGCATAAGTCCAACGATGAAACAGGCAGACTTGCAGGCGAGATAAACTCTACCGTTGCTGCGCTTAAATCCTACGTTTCTGAGATATCCGAGGCGAGCCATCAGATGTCGCTTGGCGATTTCAACTGGTCCTCCGATACGGAGTTCAAGGGCGATTTTGCCCAGATAGCTCGTTCACTGGATGATATGACACTCGCACTCAGCGCCGCTATGGACAAGATAAACACAGCCACCGCAGGAGTAAGCATGGGTGCATCCCAGATAGCAGACGGAGCGGCAGCACTTGCAGAGGGCGCATCGAAGCAGGCAGGCGCAGTAGGCGACCTTACAAACAGCATCGTTGAGATGAAGGAGAAGGTAAGCTCCAACGCAGGTATGGCGTCCGAGGCAAGCAGCAGGTCTGACCTTGCAGGCGTTCAGATATCTGCAAGTAACGAAAGTATGAAGAATATGACGCTTGCCATGAACGATATCCATGACAAGTCCTCCGAGATAGGAAACATCATCAAGACTATTGAGGATATTGCGTTCCAGACAAATATTCTGGCGCTCAATGCCGCTATCGAGGCTGCGCGTGCGGGTGATGCGGGCAAGGGCTTCGCAGTGGTTGCGGACGAGGTAAGAAATCTTGCCGAAAAGAGTGCTGAGGCTGCAAACAGCACCACAGAGCTTATCAATCAGACGCTTGACTCCGTAAACAAGGGAACAGCTATTGCAAACGAGACTGCAGAGAAGCTTGGTTCTGCTGTTGAGGTAACAAATCAGGCGGTAGAGCTTATCAACCGTATCAATTCCGTATCGATAGAGCAGGCAGAGCTTATCGACCGCATCAATATCAACGTGGAGAATATCTCCGAGGTAGTTCACAAGAATGCGGCGTCCGCAGAGGAGAGTGCTGCATCGGGTGCAGAACTCAGCAACCAGGCAAAGGAGCTTCGTGCGCTTACAGAACAGTTCGTGCTGAAGGATATAAGCGGTACAAATTCAAGTACAGCGGATGAAACATATTTCACAGAGGAAGTAGCTGAGGATGAAAGCGATACAGATGATATGGCTTTCAGCGGCGACGACAAATACTGATACATAAAACAAGCGGAGGACTGACATCAGGTCAGCACTCTGCGATCCGCTGACATAAAAATATTGTCAGCATATTAAAGCACATATCAATGGAGAGGAACGGCAAATGTCCAGAAAACAGATAACCCTGGCAGATATCGCAGCGGCATGCGGTACGAGTAATGTAACGGTATCAAAGGCGCTTTCGGGAAAAAGCGGAATGAGCGATGAGCTTCGTGAGAAAATAATCGCCACAGCAAACGAGATGGGATACGTACCCAGTAAGGCTGCCTCAGCGGCAATGGGAGGTACCATCGGTATAATCGTACCCGAGAAATTTACAAACCCAAACGGCTCGTTTTATCTTGCACTTTACAATCACCTTATGCAGGGCTTCAAGCGTGAGAATTACTCCTGCATACAGGAGATACTGACCCTTTCGGAGGAGGAGGCGCTGGAAATGCCTGCCTTTCTCAGGACTAACACTGTAATGGGTGTTATCTCGCTGGGTCAGCTTTCTCCGAAATATCTGACAAAGCTGATCGAGGTAGGAAAGCCACTGCTTCTGCTTGATTATTATGTTCGTGATATCGATATTGATTGCATCATAACCAATGGTTATTTCGGCATGTACAAGCTGACCTGTCACCTTATTTCACAGGGACACAAGCAGATAGGCTTTGTTGGTACTCCTAAAGCCACCTCCAGTATAGCTGATCGCTACATGGGCTATCTGAAGGCTCTGATGGAATTTGGACTTCCCATTGAGGAGAATTGGGTAGTGGAGGACAGAAGGCCCAACAACGACCTGTATGAGGAGCTTGTATATCCTGTGGACATGCCTACGGCATTTGTCTGCAACTGTGACGAGGCTGCATTCAAGGTGATAAAGCAGCTTAAGGAGTTAGGATACTCCGTCCCCGAGGATATTTCTGTTGTGGGCTACGATAACTACAATATCTCAGAGATATGCGACCCGCCCATCACCACTATAAACGTGGACGCAAGGGAGATGGCAGAGCTTGCGGTAGCCACTGTTGTGGAGCGCATTAATAATCCCAAAGCTCCCACGAGGATGCAGATACTGGACGGAAAGCCCGTTTACAAGGCATCGGTAAAAAAGCTTTGTTGATGTAAGATAACTTCCCCTCAGATGTTTCTGAGTGGAGTTTTTGTATTTAAAAAAGGTGGTCAAGGTCTGAGGACAGTTTTTGGGGAAAATGTAGGGGCGACCTGCGGTCGCCCGAGGGCAGTTGTGAATAAATTTAAAAAGGAAAATTGTTAGTAGCA
>JAFSHE010000304.1 GCA_017440445.1 Oscillospiraceae bacterium
GTATCAGTTCCTGATCAGAGCGTATGTGAACGGTGCATGGAGTTCCTACACAACAGCAGACTTCGTAAAGGTAACACCTGTTACAGCAAAGCCTACAAGCATCAAGGCAACAGCAGGCGATGGTAAGGTTTCCTTCACATGGACCGGAACAGCAAGTGCAACAAGATATTCTCTGTCCATCTACAACCCTGACACAGCGAAGTATACACTTGTATCTTCTCAGATAACAGGCACAAGCTACACAGCAACAGGTCTTACAAACGGTAAGCAGTATCAGTTCCTTATCAGAGCGTATGCAAACGGCGCATGGAGCCCCTACACAACTGCTGATTTTGTTAAGGCAACACCGTATTCCACAAAGCCTGCAAACATCAGCGTTGTGGCAGGCAGCGGAAAGGCAACCTTCACATGGAACGCAGTTGCAAATGCAGAGAGATATTCGCTGTCTATCTACGATCCTGATACAGGTAAGTATACACTGAGATCTTCTCAGATAACAAAGACGACATACACAGCGTCTGCGCTGACAAACGGCGAGGAGTATCAGTTCCTTATCAGAGCGTATGTGAACGGCGCATGGAGTCCCTATACAACAGCTGACTTCGTAAAGGTAACACCCGGCACAGGCAAGCCTGCAGACATCAAGGCGACAGCAGGCAACGGCAAGGCAACCTTCACATGGACAGGAGTAGAGGGAGCAGAAAGATACTCTGTATCTATCTATGATCCCGCAACAAACAGCTACACACTGAGATCCTCACAGATCACAAGGACAACATATACAGCGTCCAGTCTTACAAACGGCAAGGAGTATCAGTTCCTTATCAGAGCGTATGTGAACGGCGCATGGAGTCCCTACACCACAGCTGATTTCGTCAAGGTAACACCCCAGGCTTGATCTGAAATTAAACGCTGATAATTGATCAGAAAGCACCTCCGTAATATTTCCGGAGGTGCTTTTGCTTATGAGCTTAATTGATCTCGTAAAAAAATAAAAACCCCTTGACAAATCTTTGGGAGTGTGTTATACTACCACTAGAATATGTTGAAATGCGATGATAGGAAATAAAAGCCTTGACGTGATTTCCAGAGAGCCGTCGGTTGGTGTGAGACGGTAACGCGGCATCGTTATAACTCCTCCTTGAGCAGAGCGGCTGAACACTTCGGTAAGTAGGGCGTTCCGGGTTCTCCCGTTACAGAGATACACGTTGTTAGACGTGGATGAGTGGGCATACTTTATTCGTATGTCAATCAGAGTGGTACCGTGGAGTTTTTACAGCTTCATCTCTTTTATGAGATGGGGCTGTTTTTGTTTTTTCTGTACCTGATGCTTGAAAGCAGCTTCAACTATCCTACACTTTATATATGACATTTGTGAAAGGAAAAAGACATGAAAACAGCAAACAAGTACACAAGACGTTATTTTATGCCCCCATTCTCCTGCATGGACTGGGCGGCTAAGGAGTATGTGGAGAAGCCCCCCGTATGGTGCAGTGTTGACCTGCGTGACGGAAATCAGGCACTGATAATTCCTATGAGCCTTGAGGAAAAGCTGGAGTTCTTCCGGCACCTTGTCCGTGTTGGCTTCAAGGAGATAGAGATAGGTTTCCCTGCTGCGTCCGATACGGAGTATGAGTTCTGCCGTGCGCTTATAGAGCGCAACCTCATCCCCGATGATGTGGCGGTGCAGGTGCTGACGCAGAGCCGTGAGCATATCATAAAAAAGACTTTCGAGGCGCTGGAGGGCTGTAAGAACGCCATCGTTCATCTGTACAATTCTACTTCCGTTGCTCAGCGTGAGCAGGTGTTCAGAAAGAGCAGGGAGGAGATCATCGATATCGCCGTTACAGGTGCGGAGATGCTGAACGAGTACAAGGCAAAGACAAAGGGCAACTTCCGTTTCGAGTATTCCCCCGAGAGCTTTACAGGCACAGAGCCTGAATTCGCTATGGAGATATGTAACAGGGTCATCGATATCTGGAAGCCTACTCCCGATAACAAGGTGATAATCAACCTCCCCGTTACGGTTGCGGAGTCCATGTCCCATGTCTACGCACAGCAGGTGGAGTACATGTGTAAGACACTCCACAGCAGGGAGAATGTTATAGTTTCGCTCCATCCGCATAACGACAGAGGCTGTGCCGTGGCAGACACCGAGCTTGGTCTGCTGGCAGGTGCTGACCGTGTGGAGGGAACTCTGTTCGGAAACGGCGAGCGCACAGGTAACGTGGATATCATCACATTGGCGTTGAATATGTACTCCCATGGTGTGGAGCCGAATCTCGATTTCACGAACCTGCCCGAGATAACCGAAATATACGAGCGCCTGACAGGTATGCATGTGTATGAGCGCTCTCCTTACAGCGGCAGACTGGTGTTTGCGGCATTCAGCGGCTCCCATCAGGACGCTATCGCAAAGGGCATGCGCTGGCGCAGCGAGAACGACCCCGAGCATTGGAATGTTCCGTATCTTCCTATCGACCCGAGAGATCTCGGCAGAGAGTACGAGGGCGATGTTATCCGTATCAACAGCCAGTCGGGCAAGGGCGGTATCGGCTATCTCATGGAGCAGAATTACGGTATCTCCATGCCGCCTAAGATGCGTGAAAGCTTCGGTTATATCGTTAAGGGCATCTCGGACAGAGAGCACAAGGAGCTTATGCCCTCCGAGGTATATCAGATATTCGAGGATACCTACCTCAACAAGAACGGAAATGTTATCTTCAAGGGTGCGCACTACACTCAGGGCGAGCTTATCTCCGCTATGGTTACTGTTGAGATAAACGGCGGTGAGCGCACATTCACAGGCAGCGGTAACGGTCGTCTTGACGCTGTTTCCAACGCACTTAAGAATGGTATGGGTATCAGCTACGAAATATCTACGTTCTCTCAGAATGCCATGGAGCACGGCTCGGAGTCCAAGGCGGCTTCGTATATCGGCATAACTCTCCCCGACGGCAGTGTAAGCTGGGGTGCGGGTATACATACGGATATCATCGTGGCATCAGTGCTGGCGCTCATCTCCGCTGTGGATAACTCGGGAGTGGTTTAAAAGCACGTTGGTTTCTGATTTTTCGTATTGGACGGCAGCGAAAAGAGAGTTTTTCCCTTGACAAGGGGATCGATATTTGGTATAATTAAAAAGTATAGCGATAATGGAGTTGTGTTGCTTTCGGGCAGATTTCCATATTGCTTCAGAGAGAAAGAAGGGAGGCGGACAGCATGGGGACAAAAAGAATGACAGTTGCAAAGGCGATGACAGAGTGCCTTAAGGCAGAGGGTATATCCACTGTTTTCGGCTACCCCGGAGCCGCTATCTGCCCCTTTTACGATGAATTATACAACACCGATATAAAGCATGTGCTGGTACGTCATGAGGTAAACGGCGGGCATGCCGCAAGCGGATATGCCCGTATCACGGGAAAGCCCGCAGTTGCGATAGCGACCAGCGGTCCCGGCGCACTCAACCTGATAACTGCGATAGCCACCGCATATATGGACAGTATTCCGATGGTGGTAATAACAGGTCAGGTCAATACCGAGCAGATAGGCAGAGATGTGTTTCAGGAGGCAGATATCACAGGCTCGGCTGAGCCGTTTGTAAAGCACAGCTATCTGCTGAAGCGCCCCGAGGATACCGCAAGGGTGTTTAAGGAGGCTTTCTATATCGCAGGCAGCGGCAGACGTGGTCCTGTGCTTATAGATATCCCCTACGATGTGCAGAAGGCGGAGATAGATTTTCAGTATCCCGATACCGTGGATATCAGGAGCTATCGCCCCAGCAGCGTAGGAAACGGTCAGCAGATAAAGCGTGCGGTAAATGCGCTTATGCAGGCGGAAAAACCCCTTATCTGCGCAGGCGGCGGACTTTTCACAGGAAACGGTGTGGAGCTTATGCAGAGATTTGCTGAGCATACCGATATCCCTGTTGTTTCCACGATGATGGGTCTTGGCGCTATGCCTACGGACTCACCGCTTTATTTCGGCATGCTCGGCATGCATGGATGCAGCTCTGCAAACTATGCGGTAAACCACTGCGACACGCTGATACTTCTCGGCGCAAGGGTGGGCGACCGTGCGATATCGGCTATGCAGCAGCGTGATGACTTCACTGTGATACATATTGACATAGACCCCGCTGAGATAGGAAAAAATCTTGCGGTGGATATCCCGATAGTAGGCGACCTTACGCTGGTCCTCGGTCAGCTTCTGGAGGCGGTGAAGGAGCCTTCGGCTCACACGCAGTGGCGTGCGGAGCTTGACGGAAAGCGCAGTGATAAAAGCATCGTCCCCGCATCGGAGGGATATATCAATCCTAAGCAGTTTCTTAAGATACTTGACAAGCATCTGCCTGACGACTGTGTTGTTGTTGCGGATGTGGGTCAGAATCAGATATGGACAGCGGCAAACATCACCTTCAACGGCGGACGCTTCCTGACCTCGGGCGGAATGGGTACTATGGGCTACTCCATCCCCGCAGCGATAGGCGCAAAGGCGGCGGCTCCCGAAAAGGAGGTCGTTGCGGTGTGCGGCGACGGCTCGTTCCAGATGCAGTTTATGGAGCTTGCAACGGCTTTACAGCACGGAATAAACATCAAGGTCGTGGTGATGCGCAACAATTTCCTCGGCATGGTGAGAGAGCTTCAGGAGCGTGGCTATGACAACCGTCTTACTGCGGTGGCACTTGATGGAAGTCCCTGCTTTACAAAGATAGCGGAGGCCTACGGCATCGAAAGCGTGCTTGTGGACAGTGCTGAAACCGCAGAGGACGCAGTAAAGCGTCTTATCTCCTCTGACAGACCGTTCCTTATCGAGGTTGCGGTAGAGGAATACGAAAAGACTATTCTGTAAGGGGGCGGCGTTATGAAGCATACTATTTCGGTACTGGTCGAGAACAACGCAGGTGTCCTCGCCAGAATTGCAGGTCTGTTTGCTCGTCGTGGCTTCAATATCGACAGCCTTGCGGTGGGTGTGACGGAGGATGAACGTGTTTCCCGAATAACCATCGTTGCAGACGGCAGCGACTACACTCTTGAGCAGATAGAAAAGCAGCTCAACAAGCTGATAGATGTTATAAAGGTAAAGACGCTTTCGGGTGACAGTATAGTATCCCGTGAGCTTGTGCTGATAAAGGTCGGCTGCACCGCAAAGCAGCGTGCGGAGATAATGAGTATCGTGGAGATAGCAAACGGCAAGATATCGGATATCTCACAGAATACCATGACTATCGAGCTTTCCGACAGCAAGGAGAACATCACGAATTATGAGGAGCTTCTCCGACCCTACGGAATAAAAGAGGTAGTCCGCACAGGTACCATAGCGATACAAAAGGGCGACTCCACCGTAAGAGTCTGAAAAAATGTACAACCTCGCTTTTACAATCGCAAAAGCGTCGAATAAATAATCTTTTAA
>JAFSHE010000305.1 GCA_017440445.1 Oscillospiraceae bacterium
AAACTCCTCATACTTCTCGCGATTATCACGCATGAGCTTTTCAAGTTCATTTTTTATTCTCTTTTCCAGATTCTGTCCTATAATCCTCAGCTGCCTGTCATGCTGCAGGAGATCTCTGGAAATATTAAGGGACAGGTCAGGCGAATCAACAATTCCGCTCACAAAGGAGAAATGCTCATGCACAAGCTTCTCGCATTTTTCCATAATCATAACGCCATTGGAATAGAGAGTGATTCCACCTTTATTGTCGCCTGAAAATGCGTTTTCATTCTCGTCCGACGGAACAAAAAGCATCGCTTTATATGAAACCGCACCCTCCGCATTTATGCGCACAAGTGCAGCAGGATCCTTCCTGCCGTAATGTTTATCTTTGTAATACTGTATGCAGTCCTCATCGCTGACTTCGCTTTTGCTGCGCTGCCATATGGGGACCATGCTGTTGACAGTCTCGTTTTCAACAACGGTTCTGTATTCAAATTCAGGGTTACCCTTTTCATCATTGTCACCCGTCTCAAACCGTTCCTGACGCTCCACATCCATCCTGATAGGCCAGCGTACATAGTCAGAATACTTCTTGATAAGGGATTTTATTGTCCAGGTCTCAAGATAGCGGCTGTACTGCTCCTCTTCCGAGTCCGCTTTCAAATACATTATCACATCGGTGCCAACACTTTCCTTATCGCATACTGAAATTGTGTATCCGTCTGCACCGCTGCTCTCCCACATTACGCCGGTATCGCTGCCATATTTGCGTGATACAACAGTAACTTTGTCCGCCACCATAAACGCAGAATAAAATCCCACACCAAACTGGCCGATGATGGAAATGTCACCGCTCTCGGCCTTACTCTCATCCATCTCTCCTTTGAATTTATAGGAACCGCTTCTGGCAATAACACCGAGATTGTTCTCGGCCTCTTCCTGACTCATTCCTATTCCGTTGTCACGGACAGTCAGGGTGCGCGCTTCCTTATCTATAATGATGTCAATTCTGTAGTCATCCCTGTTGAGGCCCACCTTGTCATCGGTCAAAGACAGATAACACAGCTTGTCAATCGCATCGGACGCATTGGAGACTATCTCTCTCAGGAAGATTTCCCTGTTTGTATATATAGAGTTTACCATCAGGTCAAGCAGTCTTTTTGACTCTGCTTTGAACTGCTTCTTTGCCATTATTCGTTTCCCTCCGTAGTGCAAAAATATAATCCATTAATAGTAAATTATAACACAAATCCTTACAAATTCAACAGATGCAGCCATAGTTATGAATTATTAATTTTCTGTAATTGACATAGAAAAGAATGGCTGTTAGAATATTGTCAAGCATTATCTAAATCATAATCAAGGAAGTGGTATTATGCATCTGACAGCTGAGCAGCAGGCTCTGCTTAACGGCGAAAAGGGCGAAGTAATGTCCAAAATCGTCAAAACTCTCGTTATGTACGGCGACACATTCGGTGCTGAGCGTATGGTCCCTATCACCAGCAAATATGGTCACACAGTTATCAGCTTCGGCCTCAAGGTTATGAAGCCCATTTACGAGATGTATGATCAGCTGGTT
>JAFSHE010000306.1 GCA_017440445.1 Oscillospiraceae bacterium
GAAGCTGTCTGCTATATCCTTTAATATCTCACTGCGTACTTCTTCATCAAACATATTTTTTCTCCTGCGCTTTCGTATGAATTCTGCATAAATATATCTATTATACATTATACAACAAAAAGCGACAAATTGCAATAGATGTTTATCTGATCTGCGATATCACCTGACCTATGTGTGTTGATAGTATATAACAATCGAAAATATAGTCGCATGAGGTGCGTCAGTAGATCCTAGAAATATTTTTTTTATAAAATCCCCTTGCATTTTTTGTCAGAGCGTGATATAATAGATTTACAATTTAACAGACGGGAGCTTGTGTTACAGGCTGAGAGGGAGATGTGATCTCCGACCGATAACCTGATTTGGATAATGCCAACGTAGGGATGACTGTGACAGCGCTGACGCTGACACGTCAGTGCAGAAGATATATGCACAACTGGAGCTATCGAGATCGGTAGCTCCTTTTTTTGTTGCGAAAAAGGAGGTACATCATGTACAAAACACAGATGGAAGCGGCGAGAAAGGGCATCGTCACAAAGGAGATGGAGGCTGTTGCGCAAAAGGAGCACCGCACTCCCGAGGAGATACGTGAGCTTGTCGCAAAGGGACAGGTCGCTATCTGCGCAAACAGACTTCACAAGTGCATCGAACCGAATGGAGTAGGCTCAATGCTCCGCACGAAGATCAACGTAAATCTCGGTGTTTCGAGGGATTGCAAGGACTACGGTATTGAGATGGAAAAGGTGATGGCGGCGGTGGATATGGGCGCAGAGGCGATAATGGATTTATCGTCTCACGGCAATACTCAGCCTTTCAGACAGAAGCTTGTGGCAGAGTGTCCTGCGATGATAGGCACTGTTCCTGTTTATGACAGCGTTATCCACTATCAGCGTGACCTTGCGACGCTTACAGCAAAGGATTTTATAGACGTTGTAAGGCTCCACGCAGAGGACGGCGTAGATTTTGTTACACTCCACTGCGGAATTACACGCAAAACAATTGAGCAGATAAAGCAGCACAAGCGTAAAATGAATATTGTTTCCCGTGGTGGCTCGCTCGTTTTCGCATGGATGAGCATGACGGGCAACGAAAACCCTTTCTACGAGTATTTTGACGAGATACTGGACATCTGCCGTGAGTATGATGTGACAATTTCCCTCGGTGACGCATGCCGTCCCGGATGTCTTGCAGATGCAAGCGACGTGTGTCAGATAGAGGAGCTTGTGCGACTTGGCGAGCTGACAAAAAGAGCGTGGGCAAAGGACGTTCAGGTGATGATAGAGGGTCCGGGTCACATGCCTCTTGACCAGATAGCCGCAAACATGAAGATACAGCAGACGATCTGCATGGGTGCGCCGTTCTACGTTTTAGGTCCGTTGGTTACGGATATCGCCCCTGGTTACGACCACATCACTTCTGCGATAGGCGGCGCAGTTGCGGCGATGAACGGTGCGGCATTCCTGTGCTATGTAACACCTGCGGAGCATCTTGCACTCCCGAATGTTGAGGACGTAAAGCAGGGAATTATCGCATCTAAGATAGCCGCTCATGCTGCAGATATCGCAAAGCATATCCCCCATGCGATGGATATCGATAACGAGATGGCAGACGCACGCAGAACATTCGACTGGGACAAGCAGTGGAAGTGCTCCATCGACTCCGAGACCGCAAAGAAGATACGTGACGACAGAAAGCCTGAGATAGAGGAAAGCTGTTCGATGTGCGGTAAATTCTGCGCTGTAAGGAGCATGAACAAGGCGCTTGAGGGCGAATATATCGATATTTTGTGAGGTGATAAGATGGTCAAAATCAATGGAGCAGAATTGAAAGTCGCAGGCAGAACAGTAGCGGAGTACCTTGCAGAAAGCGGCTACGATACAAAGCGTGTAGCGGTGGAGCTTAACGGCGATATCCTGCCGAAAGCGCAGTATGACAGCACCGTTCTTCGTGACGGCGACAGCGTTGAGGTCGTGAGCTTTGTGGGAGGCGGCTGATATTGACAAAGTATGAATGGTACAACGCCCTTGAACAACGGCACGGCGCAGATTTACAGCAGAAATTTTCATCGGCCTGCGTTGCGGTCTGCGGTCTGGGAGGGCTAGGCTCGAATGTGGCGATATCGCTTGCAAGATCAGGTGTAGGAACGCTTCACCTCATCGACTTTGACAGGGTGGATATCTCAAATCTGCACCGTCAGCAGTATGGAGTTTCACAGCTCGGAATGTTCAAGACCGAGGCTATGAGGCAGATACTGTCCGAGATCGCACCCTACTGCGAGGTAGTGACGGACACGGTGAAGCTGAAGGAGGAAAACCTATCGCTTATAGCAGAGTGTGGCATCATCTGCGAGTGCTTCGATAATGCGGAGTGCAAGTCGATGCTGGTGAACGGAGCTTCGGAGCGCTATCCCGAAAAGCACATAGTTTCGGCTTCGGGAATGTCGGGACTGCACACAGGCAACACGATACAGACGAAAAAGTTCGGAAAGCGGCTGTACATCTGCGGTGACGGAGCAAGTGATGTTGACAATGACGGAACACTTTTTGCCCCTCGTGTAATGATCTGCGCCGCACATCAGGCGAACACAGTCCTGCGGATCATCGCAGGAGAATTTGAAGTATAAGGAGAACAGAAATGAATAATGATAAGTTGATTATAGGCGGACACGAGTTCAATTCACGCTTTATCCTCGGCTCGGGAAAATATTCCCTTAACCTCATTGAGGCGGCTGTGCGTGACGCAGGTGCGGAGATAATCACCCTTGCGGTTCGCCGTGCTAACACAAAAGAGCAGGAGAACATCCTCGACTACATCCCGGAGGGAGTGACGCTCCTGCCGAACACCTCGGGCGCAAGAACAGCGGAGGAGGCAGTGCATATTGCAAGGCTCGCACGGGAGATAGGTTGTGGCGACTTTGTAAAGATTGAAATCATGAAAGACAGCAAATATCTCCTCCCAGACAATAACGAAACTATCAAGGCTACGGATATCCTCGCCAAAGAGGGCTTTGTGGTGCTTCCGTATATGTACCCCGACCTGTATGCGGCAAGAGATCTCGTCAACGCAGGAGCGGCGGCTGTAATGCCGCTTGCGGCACCTATCGGCTCCAACAAGGGGCTTGCCACAAGGGAGTTTATTCAGATACTCGTTGATGAGATAGACCTTCCCGTCATCGTTGACGCAGGCATCGGCAGACCCTCACAGGCTTGTGAGGCTATGGAGATGGGAGCAGCGGCAATTATGGCTAATACCGCTCTCGCAACAGCAGGCGACCTGCCGTTGATGGCGGCGGCTTCCAAGAACGCTGTCGAGGCAGGACGAAAGGCGTACCTCTCAGGCCTCGGACGAGTGCTTACAAGAGGCGCATCAGCCTCCGACCCGCTGACGGGATTTCTCCACGATTGAGGTGAGTTATGGATAACAGATTTTTTGTTGACGGAGAGCATCTTTCGCCCTCTGCGCTTGAAAAGAAGCACCGTCTTGAAACAGACCCCACAAGCCGCACCGATCACATGGAGTACATGGACGGAATGGAGCAGATAAATTCCGACATTATGGACAAGGTGCTGTCTGAAATGAACAGCTATGACTATTCCCGCTACACCGCAAAGGACGTAAGGGCGGCACTGGAGCATGAAAACTGCACTATCGAGGATCTCAAGGCGCTTCTTTCTCCCGCCGCAGAGCCGTTTTTGGAGCAGATGGCACAGCGTGCAAGGCTTGAAACATCGAAGCATTTCGGAAACACGGTGTATATGTTCACGCCGCTGTATATTGCGAATTACTGCGAGAATTACTGTGTCTACTGCGGCTTCAACTGCTACAATGATATCAACCGCATGAAGCTGAATATGGAGCAGATTGAGCGTGAAATGAAGATAATCTCCAACAGCGGAATGGAGGAGATACTCATTCTCACAGGCGAAAGCAGGGCGCAGAGTAATATCGAATATATCGGAGAGGCCTGCAAGCTTGCAAGAAAATACTTCCGCATGGTGGGGTTGGAGATATATCCCGTCAACACCGAGGAGTACAGGTATCTTCACGAATGTGGTGCGGACTACGTCACGGTCTTTCAGGAGACCTACGACAGCGACCGATATTCCGAGCTTCATCTGCTGGGACACAAGCGTGTGTTCCCCTATCGATTTGATGCGCAGGAGCGTGCGCTTATGGGCGGCATGAGGGGAGTTGCTTTCTCCGCGCTGTTAGGCTTGTCCGACTTCCGCAAGGACGCTCTGGCAAGCGCCCTGCACGTTTACTATCTGCAAAGAAAGTACCCTCATGCAGAGATGTCGCTGTCCTGTCCCAGGCTTCGTCCTATCATCAACAACGACAGGATAGACCCGCTTGATGTCCACGAAACTCAGCTTTGTCAGATGCTCTGCGCTTATCGAATCTTCCTGCCATTTGTGGGAATTACGGTGTCCTCAAGGGAGAGCGAATCTTTCCGAAACGGTATCGTGAAGATAGCCGCAACAAAGGTCTCCGCAGGAGTATCCACAGGCATAGGCGACCACGAAAGCAAGTATAACGGCACTGATACCGATGAAGCGGCAGGTGACGAGCAATTCGAGATAAACGACGGACGAAGCCTTGATGTGATGTATAAGGACATCGCCGCAGAGGGCTTACAGCCTGTGCTGAACGACTATATCTATATGTGAGGTGCGTATGAAAAAGCTTGATACAACGATGTATTTTATTACAGACAGTACTTTCTGTGATGAGGAAGAATTTCTCCGCCGTGTTGAGGAAGCCTGCAAGGGCGGCGTGACGCTCATTCAGCTCCGTGAAAAGGAGCGCACCACAAGGGAGTACCTCGCCCTTGCTGAAAAGGTGCATGAAATTACGATACGGTATGATATTCCGCTTATCATCGACGACAGGGTGGATATTGCCCTTGCAGTAAATGCTGAGGGAGTACATGTGGGGCAGTCGGATATGCCTGTTGCAGTTGCCCGCAGACTTATGGGTGATAAAATAGTAGGTGCGACAGCAAAGACCGTGCCACAGGCGATTGAAGCCTACGAGCAGGGTGCGGACTACCTCGGAGTAGGTGCTATCTATCCGACTACGACAAAGGTAAAAACAGTTCTGACAAGCGTTGATACGCTGAAAGAGATAGTCAGGGCTGTGCCGATAAAGGTCAACGCTATCGGCGGTCTTAATAAGGACAATATCCATGTCCTCAAAGACAGCGGAATTGACGGTATCTGTGCTGTTTCAGCGATCATGAAAGCAGACGACCCGAGAACTGCCGCCGAGGAATTAAGGGAGGCATTTAATGAGTTGCAGAAAGATTAAGACCGCCCTCACCATCGCAGGAAGTGATTCAAGCGGCGGTGCGGGAATACAGGCAGACCTCAAGACGATGCTTGCAAATGGCGTTTACGGAATGAGTGCAATAACCGCCCTCACTGCGCAGAATACGATGGGAGTTACGGCTATTTCGGAGGTAAGCCCTGAATTTCTCAGACAGCAGATAGACGCTGTATTCACCGATATTTTCCCCGATGCTGTGAAGATAGGAATGACCTCAAACGCACAGCTTATTGAAGTGATTGCGGAGTGGCTAACTTTTTACAAGGCGAGGAATATCGTTGTTGATCCTGTGATGATCGCCACAAGCGGGGCAAGGCTTATTTCCGAAAGTGCGATAGCTGTACTGAAAGAAAAACTGCTCCCGATAGCAGATATCGTAACACCGAACATCCCCGAAGCCGAGGTTTTATCGGGAATAAAGATATCCGACAAAGCAGACATGGAGCAGGCAGCAAGGCTCATCTGCGACAGCTACGGCTGTGCGGTTCTGCTTAAAGGCGGTCACAGCATAAACGACGCAAATGACCTGCTCTGTGAAAACGGCGAAATGACATGGTTCAGCGGCAGACGAATCGACAATCCGAATACCCATGGAACAGGCTGTACGCTTTCCTCTGCGATAACGTCGAATCTCGCTAAAGGGAATGATATCAGAGCTTCCGTGACTCTCGCAAAGGAGTATATTTCGGGAGCACTTTCAGCTATGCTTGACCTCGGAAAGGGAAGCGGACCGCTTGACCACGGCTTTAATATGACAAGCTGATAATACATAGAGGATGAAAGAATTAAAAGCAGCGATATTTGCAGATAAAGTCAAAGTTATCTGTATAATATCGCTGCTTATGATTTTTGTTCTATTTTGTTGCCTTAAGGAAGATTTATAGTTCATCGTGCGATACGGGAATAAGTCCGCAGGAAATGGTCAGGTTTCCGTTGCGGCAGCGTATCTTGTCAAGCATCTCTTTTTCTTTTGAGAGGTCCTTCATAGTAATAGTGTATTGCAGATCGAACATCGTACCCATTCTTACGGACTTTACACCATTAAGCTTGTAAGAGGAGGTGTACTCCTTGAAAATATCGTCAAACAGACCACAGTAGTCCATATCCTCGGGTACAAGGATACGCAGAAGTCTGGCTTTTCTGCTGTTTTCAGATGGAATGAGCTTGTCAGCCGCAAGGATGATAAGCGATATTATCACAGTGAAAAGTACCGAGTATCCCACATACCCCATGCCGCAGGCGAGACCTGATGCCATTGAAAGAAACAGAATACAGATATCACGTGAGCTTCCTGGTACGGAGCGGAAACGGACAAGACTGAACGCACCTGCTACCGCCACACCTGTACCGATGCTGCCGTTTACCAGCATGATGACTGCCTGTACAACAGCGGGCATGATGAGCGTTGTTACCATCATATATTTGGAGGGACGGTCAGTGCCAAGACGGTATATCACCGCAACGATCAATCCGCACAGCAGCGCCATTCCCATTGCAAACAGACATCCTGTGCCTGTCTGCATATTTACTTGTTTAAAAATAAAATCAGTCATAGTTAATCTCCGAGTATTTTATTGCAGTAATCTACCTGCTTTTTTATAGTATCAGGACGTTTCGTGATGAATTCTCTTATTGTTCGTGCCGTTCCATAGCCGCCCTCTAACGCTTCCTCTGCATCGCCTGTTTCAGGATATCTCAGGAAGAATTGCTCAAACAACGGACCGTATGTATCGGAAAAGAAGTCCAGCTTTTCCAGTGCTGTATCCTGATCGAAACAACCATCCGCCAGACCGGACAGTTTTTCGCAGAATTCCGCACGGAAACTATCGTTTGTCATGAGGTAGGCAAAGCAAAGTACAGCAGGGTTTTTGGTGTCCATATCAAGAAGGCCGTGGTTTTTGTAGTTGGCATTTCGGATGGTGACATTTCTCACATCACCCTCGCCGCCAACTCCACCGAATTCTATATCGTAGAATAAGAACCTCCATCGACCATCTCCGTATTCGTTTGAAGGATCAGAGGACGTGGTCTTCCACATTGACCAGTTTTTACCCGGCCAGTCCCATTTGTTATCTATCCAGCAGTTTACTGCAAAATAGTCCATTACGGAGTCGGGGTCTACCAGCTTTGTAAAAGCTTCATAGTCAGCTTCGCTCTTAAGGTCAGTATGTGTGTCGAAGAAATCAAGCAGTTCATGGAAGTAGTAGGACTCGTCTGTTACTCCCTCGGGAAGATCGCCCTCGTCAAGTTTGTAGCCCAGTGCCAGTGACTCTGCGTCACCCTTATAAATGACGACATCATCCTTGTTTACGCCGTATTTGTCCTCCATGTGGTCGTTTGTGTAGTCCTCCTGAAGGATATACAGACCCCAGTATTCGCCGTTGAGGTAGACAACACAGGGACGTGACTTCTGCGTGCCGCAGTCAAGCTCTGCCACCAGTGATTGCCAGTAGGTGTCGTTGAACTTTGATGTAAACGCACAGTTGCCGCCGTTTCTAAGTACCAGCGTATCGAACTTGTCCATTACCTCGCCGCTTGTGTTGAGGTAGTCCTCGCCGAATACCGCATAGTCAAAGTTGTTTTCGCCGTAGTCTTTGCGGGCATACAGACGGAAGCCCTTCTGTACGTCGGAGCGTGAGTAGTTTCCCTGGATCCTTATTCCGCAGTTTTGTGTAAGCATATCCTGAGCGCCGTTTGGAGTTACCTCAAACAGCGTGATAGCCGCCTCGCGCTCCCATTCTCTGCCACGCTGAGAGTAGTTTGCGGCAAGTCTGCGTGCGGTATCGCTGTCACGCAGGCGTTCTTCTGCAAGGAATTCCTCAAGTGCGTTGTCGAATATCTCGCCCTTGACATATATGCCTTTCTTGCTGTCGAAAAGATCATCATAGTTCATGGAGATGCTGATCACCGCAAGAGAGCCTCCTGCTGCCTCGCAGTAGTCCTTGATACCTGTTATGTGGTCGGCTGCACTTCCGATGAAATACGCAGCAGACACGTCACCACCGAAGGTGCCGTCAGTTTTTTTCACTGCCGCACGGATGACAGTGCATTTGTCAACATCCTCGTCAGCAGGTGGTTTTAACTCACAGGTAAATCCGTTTCGCTCCTTGTTTACCTCGTTGAAGCTACCTGCAAAAAGCAGAGGCTCTACCGCTGAAACAACGTTTTTGTCTCCTTTTCTGTCGGTGATGCTGATTTCGGAATTATACAGCAGTGCGGTACTGCTGGTCGAAGGGTCGCTGCCGTCAAGAGTGTAGTATATCTCGCCGTCCTCAAGCGGTTCAAGCGCAAGATCGAATTCCTCGGCATATATACCGCCTGCATGAGAGAATTCAACAGACGGCTGTACAGGTATTACCTCCTCCTGAGGTTGTTCTGCATCTGTGCCGGCAGTGGTCTGTACGAAAAGCGGATCTTCGGATGAACTGCCTGAACCTGTTGTGTTCTGTTGCGATGCTGTGCTGCCCAAGGTCGTTGTTGAAGAAGGCGTGTTGCTTTCCACGAATAACTCGTCGCAGCCTGAGAGTAATGCGGTGCAGGCGAAGCAAAGTGCTGTAATTGCGACGATCTTTCTGTCAGGTCTCATTGATAACCTCCTTGTCTGTAAGGTGATGTTTATAAATATTTCCGTATTTCGAGAATGAAACAGGGTATATCTTCATGCTTGAAAGAATAGCTGCAAGCTCTGTCGGGACAGCCTCCGCACATTTTATCTCCATCAGGCGGTAGTCCTCGATGTCTGTATCCAACAGGGAAGTACCGTTGTCATGTGAGAGCGTCATTCCATCCCAACGGCTGCGGATATTTCGGTCGAATGTAACTCGCAGCTCAGGAATGTCGGGTGCAAAGTATGCCTCTCTGTCGTATGCAAGGTACACTTTCGGCTGTGGATTATATTTGTGCATGAGATGATCTATCTCGTTGAATATCTGGTTTTCATGATAGCCTTTAAGCTCAGGAGGCTTCACGTTGTTGAATATGTAGTTTTCCGCATGTTCAAGCGGGAGGGTTATCCTGCGCTTGTAAACGACGCCACGGAATTTCTTTTTTATCTCAAGAAAGACCTTGTCCTCTGCGTTGACATTTCCGTAGCTTCTCAGACGTAGCTTTTCCTTGTATA
>JAFSHE010000307.1 GCA_017440445.1 Oscillospiraceae bacterium
ACTTCTTAGTTATCTCCAGTACCTCACGTATCTCCTTGATGATGGTCTTGGGGACGATACCATGCTCCTCGTTGTACTTCATCTGTATCTCACGGCGGCGGAGCGTTTCGGTGATGGCAAGCTCCATACTGCGGGTAACGCTGTCCGCATACATGATAACAGTACCCTCTGCGTTTCGTGCGGCTCTGCCTAGGGTCTGCACAAGGGAGGTTTCACTTCTGAGGAAGCCCTCCTTGTCTGCGTCAAGTATCGCCACAAGCGATACCTCGGGGATATCAAGACCCTCTCGCAGCAGGTTTATTCCCACAAGAACATCAAACTCTCCCGCACGCAGGTCACGGATTATCTCCATACGCTCTATCGTGTCAACATCGTGGTGCATATAGCGCACCTTTATCTCCATGCGCTCAAGGTAGGCGGTAAGGTCCTCCGCCATCTTCTTTGTGAGGGTAGTCACCAGCACACGCTGTTTCTTCTCTATCCTGAGGTTTATCTCCGAGATAAGGTCCTCTATCTGACCCTCTGTGGGCTTTACGATGACCTCGGGGTCAAGCAGTCCCGTGGGACGTATCACCTGCTCCACTATCTGCGTGGAATGTTCCTTCTCGAAGTCGCCCGGGGTTGCGGAAACGAACACCGCCTGCTCTACCTTGCTGTAGAATTCATCGAAGTTCATCGGGCGGTTGTCGTATGCGGAGGGCAGACGGAAGCCGTAGTCCACAAGGTTCTTCTTTCTTGCGTGGTCGCCGCCGAACATTCCCCTTATCTGCGGGAGGGTAACGTGGCTCTCGTCCACAAACAGCAGCCAGTCCTCGGGGAAGTGGTCGATAAGCGTTATGGGAGTTGACCCTGCGGGACGTCCCTGAAGCACACGTGAGTAGTTCTCTATACCCTTGCACATGCCTATCTCGCCAAGCATCTCCATATCGTAGCGGGTGCGCTGCTCGATGCGCTGCGCCTCTATCAGCTTGTTCTGCTCAGTGAAAAACTGCACCTGCTGCTCCATCTCGGCGGTGATATCCGCCAGCGCACGGCGCAGGTTATCACGTCCCACGATGTAGTGGGAGGCGGGAAATATCATAGCATGCAGCAGCGTTGAACGCACGTTTCCCGTTACCACCTCGAACTCGCTGATGCGGTCTATCTCGTCACCGAAGAACTCCACACGGATGGCTGTTTCGTTTGTAGCGCCTGCGGGGAATATCTCCACCACATCGCCCTTTACACGGAAGCGGTTTCGCTGAAAGGCTATCTCGTTGCGCTCGTACTGCATCTCCACAAGGCGTGCGATGACCTCGTCACGGTCTATCTCCTGTCCCTGACGGATGGAGAGCGTGTTGCTGCGGTAATCCTCAGGGGAGCCGAGGGAGTAGATACAGCTTACGGATGCCACGATTATAACATCCCTGCGCTCCGCAAGTGCTGCGGTGGCAGAGTGACGCAGTCGGTCTATCTCGTCGTTGATGGCACTGTCCTTTTCGATGTAAGCGTCGGTGGAGGGGATATACGCCTCGGGCTGATAGTAGTCGTAGTAGGAAACGAAATACTCCACCGCATTATTCGGGAAGAACTCCCTGAACTCGGAGCACAGCTGCGCCGCAAGGGTCTTGTTGTGCGCAAGCACGAGGGTGGGCTTGTTTACGTTTGCGATGATATTCGCCATAGTAAAGGTCTTGCCCGAGCCTGTAACACCGAGAAGCGTCTGCTCCTTGTCGCCGCGGAGTACGCCCTCGCTGAGTGCTGCGATAGCCTCGGGCTGGTCGCCCGTGGGCTTGTATGCCGAGTGAAGCTCAAATCTATCCATAAAAACCTCTCAGTAACGTTTTATACCCATATATCGGGAAGCATCTTTGCAAGCCTCATAGAGAAGCTGTCGCCGCCGGCTACGATGATATGGTCTGCAAGAATTATACCTATATTCTTCAGTGCGGTGGCGGCACGTCGGGTAGCCGCAACATCCGCATTGGAGGCGGCAGCCAGTCCGCTGGGATGGTTATGCACAAGCACCACGTTGCTGCACTGGTGCTTTATCGCCTTTGCTGCGATAGTCTTGAGGTCGATATCCGTATGCTCCGAGCTGCCATTTGATAGTCTGCTCTCTGCCACAAGACAATATGAGCCGTCAAGGAACAGTGCGTGCATCACCTCTGCGTCGCATCCGTTGAAAAGCTCCGCACAGAAGCGGCGCAGGTCCTCCGACATGGAGAGGTCCGTGCCTGTATAGTCCTTCTTTGCGTACTTTTTGGAGACATCGCCGAGAAACGCTATCGTAGCCGCCGCAGTGGGTCCGACATCCTCCACGCTGCAAAGCTCGTCATGCTCTGCGCTTATAACTCCCTGCAGGCTGCCGAAGCGTTGCAGCAGCCTGTGTGCGATATCGTTAGTATTCCTGCGGGAGTATGCAGAATACAGAAGTATTTCAAGTATCTCATGCTCCTCAAAGCAATCTATGCCATTCTCCAGATACTTCTTCCACATTCTCTGTCGGTGTCCCTTGTGTATGTTTTCAGTTTCTGCCATGGTGTTTCCTCCGCTGATATCATATACACTTTATTATATTGTATTGCCGTAAGGTTTGTCAAGGGTGCAGCCGTACAATATTCACCCTTAACTGTTCATATCTATCCCGAATGTTACACAATAATATGAACAAAGATATCCGCTGCACGGTCGCACAGCGGATATCACACATATCTATCAGCCCTTACGGGACTTTGCCTTTTTATACAGATACTCGGTCGCAAGCTGTATCCTTGTGGCGCTGAAGCCCTCTCCCCGTGGAAACAGGAAATATGTATCATCCACTGTTGACAGCGTGATGCACTCTCCCCATTTGCTGCGGTAATCGTACTCCGTATGCACAGAGGTCATGGACAGCGGCGGGAAACGCAGTGTTTTCTCCTCTCCGCACTCCGTGAAGGTCAGCGTAAAGCCGTTTTCGTCATGGATGAGTCTGCCCTCGCCGCAGTCGATAAAGTTCTTTGCATTCGGCAGAGCCTCCACCTGCACTGCGATATCAAGGCGATACTCTCCACGGTCTATCTCCCGTGATACCATCTCACGCTGCCACTCATACCAGTCGGGGATGTGGGAATACTCAAACTCCCCGCCGTCGCAGAGCAGACGACCATACTCGTCCATCACGCAGGAGAAGCCGCAGCTTTTACAGAAAAGCTCCGCCCCACGGGAGTCCATAACATGCTCCGCACCGCATTTGCAGCAGCGATACAGCGCTTTGTGAAGTCCCTCTGCCCGCCATGGCGAGGTTATACGTATCCCCTTTTCAAGCTGCCAATGGTACTCGTCATAGCTTAGCTTTTCCGAGATTGCGGCGTTTATCTCCTCTGCGGATGCCGTGGAAAGCTCCTCACGTGTGAAAAGCTGTGTCACCTCCGCACTGAGCGGCACGCCACTGCGCTTTTTTAAATTCCATATCGGGGATTGCAGGTAGTTTCCGTGCATGTTTATGGTCACAACAGGCACTGCAAGAGCCTTTGCAAGCTTTCCCACCGATGCGGGAAGCTCCGAGGATGTGCCCACATTTGCATATCTCGCCTCGGGATAGATGACCATTATCCCCTTTCGCCCGATAACACGGCGGATATTCTTTATCAGCGCCATGTCGCTTACGAATTTACGTGTGCCAAGACAGCCCGCCTGACGATATATCCACTCGCCGAAAGCCTCAAAGCCCTCCAGCTCGGAGATGTAATTCGCCCTGTGCGGAAACAGCGCCAGCGGCGTGACATAAAAATCCATGAATGCATGGTGCGTACACAGCACGAGATACGGCGGCTTAAGCCCCTCCATGCGGTGCTTTTCTATCTTAAGTCCGTGACCGAGAGTCATTATCCGACATAGCAGCCATATCAGCGGCATCAGGAACAGATTCTGCCTCGGCGGCTCACGGAAACGGTCAAACGGCTCGGTGTATACCCTCCTGTGCGGGAAGGAAGTCAGCCTGCTTTTCTTAGGAGCTTCACCCATCTGCGTCACCTTACTTTCTTACATGATAAAAGTATAGCACAACCTGGACTTTTTTTCAAGAAAAAGCTGTTGTTATCACGGCAAAACGGCAGTTTTTGTATAGACAAGAACTGTAAAATATGGTATACTTAATGTGTATATTGCAATTCGGCATATATTTTTCAGTTATACAAAGGAGAGAAAAATGCGTACTTCTACAAAAAGAATATTCGCAGCAGTGACCTCTGCTGTGATGGGTCTTTCACTGCTGTCGGGATGTAACGGAAACACCTCCTCCGCAGTGGAGCAGGAAAGCTCCTCGCAGGGCGGTGAAGAAAGCTCCGCACCCGAGGCTGTAAGCAACGGCTGGACCTACGGACAGGTAGCCGCAGGCGGCGGCGGATTTGTAACAGGTGTTTTCAGCACCTGCGAAGAAAACGTTTACTACGCAAGGACGGACGTTGGCGGCGCATACCGCTGGGACGAAAGCGCACAGCAGTGGCGCTCGCTCAACTACTGGGTATCCGAGGCTGACGTGGGACTTATGGGAATAAGCGCTTTGGCTGTTGACCCGAATGACGCCTCCAAGGTGTATATGCTGGCGGGTACTGATTACTTCAGCGGCGGCAAGACCTGCTTCTTAAAGTCCGACGACTACGGCGAGAATTTCACCGTTATTGACCTCACAAGCATGATAAAGGTACACGGCAACTGCATGGGCAGAGGCAACGGCGAAAGACTGGCAGTAGACCCCAACAACCCCGATATCCTGTTTGCGGGCGGAAACACGGGCGGCATGCTGAAAAGTACAGACGGCGGACTTAACTGGGAGCCTGTTTACAGCTTCCCCGTAACAAACACCTCCAACGGAAACGGTATCAACATAATCGTATTCGACCCTGACAGCGCAAAGGACGGCTCATCACAGAGGATATTCGCCGCTGTATCGCAGGCAGGAGAAAACCTGTATGTTTCGGAGGACGGCGGTGCAACATGGACTCCCGTTTCCACAGGAAACACCGAGATGCCCCAGAGAATAAAGCTTGACGACAACGGAAACCTGTACATCGTATACGGCAACAACGAGGGTCCCTGGAATCAGACAAAGGGCTCAGTTTACAAGTACAGCATCGCTGACAAGACAAGCGAGAATATCGCTCCCGCATCCACTCCCTTCGGAGATATCGTGATAGACCCCGACAACAACGACCGCATGGTACTCTGCACCACCCAGACATGGGTACAGCAGCCCAACGGCAGCTTCGGTGATACATTCTACGTTACCACAGACGGCGGTAAAAACTGGACCGATGTACTCAGCAGCATGTCCATCTCCACAAACGGCGTGCCGTGGGTAGAGGGCTGCGCTATCCACTGGTGCTGCTCGCTGTCCATGAATCCCTTCGATACCGACGAGATAATGGTGACCTCGGGTAACGGAATTTTCGCCTGCGACAACATTTTTGACGCAGAGCCTGAATTCTACTTCAATGCCATGGGCGTTGAGGAAACAGTACCTATGGATATCATCACACTGCCCGACCATCCGCTCGTTTCCGCAGCACTGGACTACGACGGCTTCGTGCATGAGGACATCTTCACCCCCGCAGAGCGCCACAGCGACCATATCGGCTCCACCACCAGCATCACCATCGCAGCAAACAACAGGGACTACATGGCAAAGACAGGCGGCAGCGACAGCGGAATGGCTCTTTCTGTTTCCACTGACGGCGGCAAGACCTGGGGCAAGGCTGTAACTCCCGAAAAGGGCAAGACCTTCCACAGCGGCACAGTGGCATTCAATGCGGATGGCTCCCGTCTTATCTGGAGTCCCTCCAACAGCCACTTCCCCTACTACTCCGAGGACCTCGGCAAGACCTGGACCAAGTGCGAGGGCATTATGGGACAGAATATGTACGTAATCGGCGACAGCGTAAACAGCGACTATGTATACGCCTACGGCAACGACAAGCTGTACGCAAGCGCTGACGGCGGCAAGAGCTACGAAAAGATAGGCACAGACCTGTTCATCACTCAGAGAAGGCTGTGCGTTGACCCCACTGAGGAGGGAACATTCTACATCCCTGCGGGCGCAGGACTGTACAAGGCGACCGACCACGGCGCTGTCATTGAGAAGATAGCAGGCGTAAAATACTGCCAGACAGTGGGTCTTGGAAAAGCAAAGAACGACGGCGACCCCTACGTGATATACATCTACGGAACAGTTGACGGCGGCGAGGCTGAAAACGGCATCTACATGTCGGAGGACGGCGGCGCAACATGGACGCAGGTGAATGACGCAGCGCACCGCTTCGGCGGCACAGGCAACGGCGGCTTCATCAGCGGCGACCTCAACATATACGGCAGATGCTACATGAGTACAGTTGGTCTTGGCATCGTATACTGCGACAAGACAGAAAAATAATTTCATAAAACACGACCCCGAAAGGCGACAAACTCTTTCGGGGTCGGATCTTTTGGCGATGCATGGGCATGACGTGTCTTACCCATGATCTCATCGGCGGGGGCAAGCCCCGCCCTACAATTAAACCAAAAAACATTTTCACCGCAAACAAAAACAGGGAGCTTTCGCTCCCTGTCGTTTTATTCTGTTATGCTATTACATTGCGGGCATCTCAGCGGGAGGGTTGTTCTGCATGTTCTCCTCGCAGAGTGCGCCATCCTTGTGAACTATCATATAGATATAGCCGTCCTCGGTAACGCCCTTAACTGCGCCTGCAACAACTTCCTCGTTGGAGGGATAGAAAGCACCGTTCTCCTGAACATAAGCGAAACGAGCGTCAACCTGCTCCTGAACAGCAGCCTCGTTGCCCTCGAGGGGGAGAAGAATGATGATCTCTGTAACATGTGCGCTCATCATAGGCATAGCGATGTAGTAATCGTCAACCAGAGAAAGGTCCAGACCCATGAAGCTTGCAGACTCAGCGTCTGTTACAGGCATGAGAGAGGGCCACTCGGTAGCAGCGTAGATGTTTGCAGCCATGTCATTAGCTGTAAGGAATGCAGCAGGCTCCTCGCCTGTGCCTGCATCCTCGCCAGCGCCTGCGCCGGGCATCTCAGCGGGAGGGTTGTTCATCATGTTTTCGGCACATGCTGCGCCGTTTGTGTGAACGATCATATAGAGGTAACCGTTATCTGTCTTGCCCTTTACTGCACCTGCAACTACCTCCTCGTTTGCGGGGTAGAATGTGCCGTTCTCCTGAACATAAGCAAAGCGTGCGTCGATCTGCTCCTGTACAGCAGCCTCGTTGCCTGCTGTGGGCTTAGCAACGATTATCTCTGTAACATGTGCACTCATCATGGGCATAGCGATATAGTAGTCCTCGATCATGGAGAGATCGATACCCATAAAGCTTGCAGACTCAGCGTCTGTAACCTCCATAAGTGTAGGCCACTCGGTAGCTGCATAGATGTTTGCAGCCATGTCCTTAGCTGTGAGAGAAGAACCCTCGGGCTTGGACTCATCCTCTGCTGCGGAGCTGTCCTCGGAGCTTGTATCGCTCTCGGAGGAGCTGTTATCAGCGGAGGTGTTGCTGTCGCTTACAGAGGAGCTGTTATCGGAGGAAGAGCTGCTGTCGTTGTTGTTATTGGAGCAGCCTGTAACTGTTGCAGCAAGAACTGCAAGGATCATTGCGGTAGATAAGAACTTTTTCATGTTGTTTTTCCTTTCGTTTTCACTTTTCTTTTTGTTTTTGTTTCTATGTGTATTATTCCCCGAGTTTTATTTTTTATCCTCAAGGTTTTTCAGGAGTGCTGCGGGCAGCGGGTTATTTTCCCTGTCATACCACGGCAGGTCCTGTAAGGTGACTACACGCTCGTCATTCATTATGCGGCGCAGAAATTCCTCATCCATATATGTGGGATTGGGTCTGGGTTCACCGTTTTCATCCAGTACAGGACGACGGTCCTCGCCCCTTTCGTACACGAACTCGCCCCACCATGGCAGCCACCACGACCATTTAACGCCGTCACGCTGCATCTCGTCAGGCTCGGGGATGCTGCCGCACTCCGACAATGTAACCATCTTGCCGTGTGCATAGGAGGATATCTCTTTAAATCTCTCCGCCTGAGAAAGGTGGTTGGGAGGTGTACAGTAGATGTCGTCACCCGCAATATCAAAGGTATTCGGGTGTACCTCCATTTCTTTACTCTGTCCGTTCCAGACCCAGATGAGGTTTTTAAGCCTGTGATAGTTCATCATCCTGTCGAAGATCATGTACCACAGCTTTTTGTATGCAGCTACGCTCGGTCTTTCCTCGCCGTCAGTTTCCTCGCCACGGTTTCCCCACCAGAACCAGCTGCCGTTAGCCTCGTGCAGCGGGCGCCATATCACGGGGATATCCTCCGCCTCAAAGCGCTTTAGCTGCTCGGCTACCATGTCTATCTCCCTGATAACGAACTCGTTTTCGGCTGTGCCGTCAACTACCGCACGGGTGATATCAAAGCCTGTCTTTCTGTCGTAGCCTGTGGTCTTGTAGTAGAATGCCGCAAGCTTATGGATGTCTGACATATCATCGGGAGCGTACCAGTGCCAGCACATAGTCAGTATGCCGCCTGTTCTTCTCGCCCAGTCGAG
>JAFSHE010000308.1 GCA_017440445.1 Oscillospiraceae bacterium
AAGTCGTACTCACCGAGTACGTTGTAGGATTCGGGGGCGGCGAATGAGCAGCCTGTAAGCGTGAGTGTCAGTGCCGCACAGACTGCAACCAGTATCTTTTTCAATTTTGCTGTTCCTTTCTTTTGAGGGAGGGCGGCTTGTCCGCCCACGGTGGAGCAGGGAAGCCCTGCGCCGAATTTCTTTGGGAGAGTGAGGATTTATGCCTTCTTTACGATAGTACCCTGACGTGTTTCCTCAACGATATAGCCCATAGAGGTGATCTTATCTCTGATGGAGTCAGCGAGGGCGAAGTCCTTAGCCTTTCTTGCAGCCTTGCGCTGCTCGATAAGCTCTGTTATCTCGGCAGGAATTTCCTCATCCTTATTATTATACAGCAGACCGAGTACATTTGTCAATGCTGTAAATTCATCCTGATATGCTTTTATGTCGCCCTTTGTGGCATTTCCCGATGCGATAGTGGTGTTTATCTTGCGGACAAGCTCAAATATTACGGAAATACCGTCTGCTGTGTTGAAGTCATCATCCATTACTCTGATAAACTCGTCCCTTGCGGTCCTGATATCAGCAAGAACAGATTCGCTTGCTGCACCATCAGCTGCAGACTCAAGCGCACGAGCCATATTGTTACGGCAGTTGTACATACGCTGGAGTGCAGCCTTGCAGCTTTCGATTACTTCGATTGTGTAGTTAAGCTGGCTTCTGTAATGAACAGACAGCAGCATAAAGCGGATAGGCTCGTAGCCGTACTCGTTGGAGAGGTCACGTACCATGAAGAAGTTTCCCTTGGACTTGGACATCTTGGAGCCGTCAACATTCAGCATACCGTTGTGCATCCATACATTTGCGAGGGGGCAGCCTGTTGCACATTCGCTCTGTGCTATCTCATTCTCGTGGTGGGGGAAGATAAGGTCGGCACCGCCGCCATGGATATCGATGGTATCGCCGATATAGTGACGTGACATAGCGGAGCATTCAATGTGCCAGCCGGGACGACCCTTTCCGAAGGGAGAATCCCAGTAAGGCTCTCCTGGCTTAGCAGCCTTCCATACAGCGAAGTCCATAGGGTCACGCTTCTTGTCGCCAACTTCGATTCTTGCGCCTGCCTGAAGATCCTCAAGCGGCATGTGGGAAAGCTTGCCATACTCGGGGAACTTGCTTGTAGCGAAGTAAACATCTCCGTCAGCCTCGTAAGCATAGCCCTTGTCGATAAGGGTCTTTACGATATCGATGATGATATCCATGTTTTCTGTAACCTTGGGATGAACATCCGCTCTGCGTACATTAAGACCGTCAGCGTCGGTGAAATACTCCTTGATAGCGTTCTCGGATACCTCGTGAGCTGTTTTTCCAAGCTCGTTTGCCTTCTTGATTATCTTGTCGTCAACGTCAGTGAAGTTCTGAACATAGAATACCTTGTTGCCTCTGAATTCAAGATAACGGCGCAGTGTATCGAATACGCACAGCGCTCTTGCGTTGCCGATGTGGATAAGATTATAAACAGTAGGACCGCACGCATAGATCTTAATTGTGCCGTCTGTAATGGGCTTAAGCTCCTCTTTCTGTCTTGTCATGGTGTTGTAGATCTGCATGTTATTTTTCCTCCTTAAGGTTTTTGATCTCGTTGTTAAGCTCCTCAACCTGCTTTTCAAGCCGCTCGATGTGAACAAGGTGTTCGCACAGAAGCTGTGAAACAGGGTCTGGGATGTGTATCTGGTCAAGGTCGCTGTTTGCGGCAGAGCCGACCTTTATTCCGTCACGCTTTACTACTCTTGCGGGGACGCCTACCGCTGTACAGTTGGGCGGAACTTCTTCAAGCACAACGGCGTTTGCCGCTATCTTTGAGTTGTCGCCTATCTTGAAAGGGCCGAGGACCCTTGCACCTGCGCCCACCAGTACATTGTTACCGAGGGTAGGGTGACGCTTTCCCACGTCCTTGCCCGTACCGCCGAGAGTAACATTCTGATAAAGTGTGCAGTTGTCGCCGATCTCAGTGGTCTCGCCTATGACAACCCCCGCACCGTGGTCGATGAACAGACCCTTTCCGATCTTTGCGCCTGGATGAATCTCAATGCCCGTCCTGTTTCGGGCATTCTGTGATATCCAGCGGGCTATGAAATAGAAGCCCCTTTCATGAAACCAGTGCGCACGTCTGTAAGCTCTCACAGCCTTGAATGAAGGGTACAGGAAGTACACCTCCCACGCAGAGCGCACCGCAGGGTCACGTTCTCTTATGGAATTTATTTCTTCTCTTAATTTTCTGAACATATAAGCCTCCTTTCGGGGGAATAAAAAAGCCTCCGCACCTGTTACGGTGCGAAGGTGATAGTATCACGGTTCCACTTCGCTTCGGGCATAAAGCCCCTCAATGCTCCTTAACGCGGAAAACGGACAGGGATACTTAGTTGCCCCCTGTCGGCTGGCAGCCGCACTTTCACCGTGTCCGAACTCTGCGCTTTCACCTTGCCGCAGCTCTCTGTGGGACGGAATTACGGGTACTCTGACTGCGTAATAGCCTTTTATAAAATATATTATAAATATTATAC
>JAFSHE010000032.1 GCA_017440445.1 Oscillospiraceae bacterium
AGCCTGCCTTGAAAGCTCGGTGGGAATTCCGTCCTGAAGCTGCTCAAGCCGCCTGTCCCACGGATTGTAGGTGGTCTCCCACTTGCCGTTTTTCAGAGTGCTTACGCATACGAAGAACTTGCAGTGGTCGTCGTAGGTGTAGTCATTTGCATCCCCGTATGTGTAGTTGTACCAGTCCTCCGATACATACCTTACTGCGATAGCAAAACGCTCCTCAGAGAAGTTTAGCAGGTATATATCGCCCATACCGTAATTAATTCCGTTTTCGTCCTTGTAGGGCTTCCTCAGCCACTTCCTGCCGCCGTATGTGAGTTCCGTGTTTGCGAAGTAACCCGCCTCGTCGAAGATATCTGTTATCTTAAGCTGCTGTATCCATCCGCTTTCAGTGCTTGCTTTCAGCTTCATTATCGCTGTTTCTGAAAGCTTTCCTGTCGTTATCACAGCGGGGGAGGAGGCAGTTTTGGTGTATCGTCCCGTAAAATTGTTTCTTATCTCACTGCCTTCTACATTTCGGTAGAGATACATGGTGTCAGGCTCTGATCTCGGTATAAACCATATATCGCTGCGGTCATCCTCAATGTTGTATGACCGCATGAACGCTCCGCTGTCGTTTTCCGAGAAACCGACGCAGCTTGTGTTCGGGTCATCTGTAAATTCATCCTGCTGATAGGTGAAATACGCTGTGCTGTCGCCGTCTGACCATGTGCCGTAGAAGTGTTCCTCGTAGATGTCCATGCGCTGCTGAGAGAAGCTGCCGAGGTCGAACTCCGGATGTGTTGTTTCGTCCTCCCACGGCTCAAAGGTCTCTGTCCATTCAGCCTTATCCTTATCCCATGTGCAGGTGAATACAAAGTGCTTTGCGTTGTCCTCGTAGGGGAATGTATCAATAGCTCCGTTGATGTAGCTGTACCATTCCTCGGCAACGAACTGAACTACTATCTTAAAACTGTTATCGGTGTATTCCAGCAGACGGAATTCGCCCCAGCCGAGGTTATTGAATTCCTCGTCAAGCAGGTTTGTTCTTACCCATTTCCTTCCGTCGCTGTCGGTGAAGGTCTTTTCGTATGGCTTGCCGCTTGAAAAAAGCGGCTCAAAGGTGTACATCTCATATACCCACTCCATGTCCTGAGTGGTCCTGAGCTTAAGCAGACCTGTGCCTGATACTTTTCCTGTCGTTACAACGGGTTGTGCGTCTGTATCTTTTCTGGAGTACATTGCCGTGTGTTCGGAAAGACCTATCAGCGTAGGCTCGTTGATGTAGTCATAGTTAAATCTGTACAACCTGTCGGGGTTTGATTTAGGTACAGCCCACAGCTCGTGGAATGAGGACATTTCAAGCTCTGCGTTAAGCGGAGTGTAGGTCATCATATACCATGCGTCGGAGTCTTCGGCAAAGCCGTCACATTCACGGTAGGGGAAGTAGGTGAAGATATCCTCCTGATAGGTGAGGTCGATTGTTTCACCCTCTCTGTACCAGCTTCCGTAGAAGTGTTCCTCGTAGATGGACATATCGCTGTTGCTGAAATCAAGTATTTGTTTGTATATCCTGTTTTCGTATGTGTCACGGAAATCACGTATTGCTATTTTAATTACGGACACAAGGTCGTCTATCTTATATATTCCGTAGTATACTGCGGGATTTTTTGTTGTCGTGGTGGTATATTCGATAGAGGGACCCGCCTGATACCGTGGGATGTTAAGTGTAAGCTGTGTAAGGCTCTTTCCACGGACGGCTGCGTATACATCTCCGTCTATCACAAACTCGTCATACAGCAGACCGTATTCCTCGAATACCTCCATGTGTGAGCCGTTTCCTGTATCGCACAGCAGCGTGAAGATAACATCTCCCTCATAGTAGGGCGGCTGACCGTAATACTGATAGGTGACAGTGCTTCTCATATCAAAGGTAACTGTGTCAAGAATAGGCTTCTGGCTGAGATAGTCGTACATTATCTCGGCGGTGTAGTGCATGTATGGCTCGCCGAGGTCATCCTCACGGCGCTCCATTCCCGTAATACGTAGCTTTGCAAAGTACTTTATGCTCTGCACCCGCTCAGTGTCGCTGAATATCTCGTCATAGCTGCGTGAGGGAGCAAACCTGCTCTCAACTTCTATGCCGCTCTCGCTGTCATATATGCCCTTATTGGGATACTCAGGGAGGTCCTCCGCAGTGAATTTCTCCACTTCATCAATAACCGGAATACTGATATCGGGAACACTTGTGCTTTCTGTGCTTATATTGCTGTTGGGGTCAACGGGAGGTCGGCTGTCGATAAGGTATCTTCCGCCTACAACACAGAGCGCAACAGCCGCCGCTGCGGAAACTCCGCCTACTGTGTACTTTATCCATGAGCGCTTCGGCGAAGACGCTTTTTCGGGTCTGAAACTGCTGGTGACGCTTATCTCCTCGACATGTTCATCAGCGGAGATCTCCGTTTTGTCGTACAGTGAAAGCAGCTTCTGCTCCATTTCGTTTATCCTGCTTTCGGAAAGGGCTATTCTGTCGTAAACATTCTTGTAATCTGTCTTGTTCATGCGTAACCCTCCTCCATACTCATTTTAAGCAGCTTTCTGCCCTTTGCAAGGCGCTTGTAAACTGTATTTTCGCTGATGTTAAGCGCTATGGCGATTGTTTCGGCCTGCATGTCCTCGTAATAGAACATGTATATAACGGTCTTTATCTTGTCGGGAAGCCTCAGCACCATATCTTTAATTTCGGAATGTGTCGTGTCTATCGGTGCGGATGGCTCGTGCTTCGCCTCGTCAAGCGGGACATTTCTGCGTACCCTTGCTGATTTCATCACATTAAGTGATTTGTTTTCCGCAACACGCATCAGCCATGCCTTTACGTGGTTGATATCATTGAACTCCGCCTTGTTGATAAGTTCGGTGAAGCATTCCATCACCACGTCCTCTGCCTCCTCGTGGTTTCGGATTATTCCGAATGCCACTCGGTAGACCATGTTGACGTATTCCCGGAATATACCAGGGAAATCGTCTTTTGTTATGTATATCACAGACATACCACCTTTCAAAGGAATTTGACCCTCTGTATGTAAATCAACTGTGAGAAGTAAAATCTGCCTGAAAAAGAAAAATTTTTATCAACAAAAAGTCCGACGCAGTCTGCGCCGGACCTGAAGTCTGGAATATGGTGTATTACTCGTAATCCACAACGTTTACCCAGCTAAGCAGAAGCTCCTTTTCCTCCTCCTTGCCCTTTACGGACTGGGAAGCGGCAACGATAGGCAGCCATTTCTGGATATACTGCTTTGCTGTATCGCTCTTTTTGCTGTACATGTCGAGATACTTGTCTGCTGTTTCGGTATCGCCTGCAAGGCAGAAAAGCAGATATGTTCTTGCAACATCAGCAGAGGCGTTGCCCTGTGTTACATGCGACCAGTCAAGAATGTAGGGAGTTCCATCCTCCTTGACGATAATATTGGAGGGGTTGAAGTCACCATGGCACACCTTTGTGTGCTTGGGCATGCTCTCAAGACGAGTGTGAAGCTCATAGCGTGTGGTAGCGTCGAGAGTCGTATCAGAGATCTTGCGATTCATCTTGTCCTTAAGCTTGATGAGCATAGGACACTTTGCCGCATGCACCTGCATCTGGAGGTCAATGAACATATCAAGATAGAACTGCTTCTTGGCAGGATTCTCCTGCATAAGCTGTGCAAGGGTCTTGCCTTCGATAAACTCTGAAACAATAGCCCACTTGCCGTCTATCATCTTTACTTCGATTACCTTGGGTACATTTATGCCGATATTTTCAACACGTGCCTGATTGAGTGCCTCGTTGAGTACATCGGGCTTTGCGTAGCCCTCGTCAAATACCTTTATGGCATAGTCGCCCTCACGATATATTGTCTTACCTGTTCTTACTGCGATAATATTGTCTGCCATGGCTTTTCCTCCTTTGTATTGATCTGTCAGGGCTGACAGAGGATGTTTCTGTTATCAAACGTTTTCGTGCTTGCCGTAGTAAGC
>JAFSHE010000309.1 GCA_017440445.1 Oscillospiraceae bacterium
CTGATACTCCCCGAGTTCGAGTTCTATCTTTTTGATAACGTGGGTTGGGATGTAAGCGGCCGCTCCGTAGGCTATGCAGTAGACGCAGCACAGGCTTACTGGAACAGCGCAAACGAGGGCAGCGGAAACGTTGTAGCAAAGCAGAAGAACTACCACGCAGCAAAGCCCTTTGATATCTCCTACGAGGCACGCAGCGAGATGTGCATGCTTATGAAGGAAGCAGGTATCAGCATCAACTACCACCACCCCGAGGTAGGCGCAGCAGGTCAGTACGAGATAGAGCCTAAGCTCGGTGAAATGAGCAAGATGGCTGACGCTACCATGATGATAAAGTATATCATCCACAACACAGCAAAAAAGTATGGTCTTTCCGCAACACTTATGCCAAAGCCCGTTATGGGCGAGGCAGGAAACGGCATGCACGTTCACATGCTGCTTCTGAAGGACGGTCAGCCCGTATTCTCCGATGATAACGGCTACGCTCACCTCAGCAAGGAAGCACACTGGTTCATGGGCGGTCTGCTTAAGCACATCAACTCCCTGTGTGCTATCACAAACCCCAGCACCAACTCCTTCAAGCGACTGGTGCCCGGCTTTGAGGCTCCCGTAACAGTTGGCTATGCAACCTCCAACAGAAGTGCGGTTATCCGTATCCCCGCATACGCAAAGACCCCCGACCGCAGAAGATTTGAGCTGCGCAATCCCGACGCTACCTGCAACCCCTACTTCTGCTACGCAGCTATCCTGATGGCAGGTCTTGACGGTATCAAGAACCAGATAGACCCCCACGAAAACGGATGGGGTCCCTACGATATGAACCTTTTCAACCTCAGTGACGAGGAAAAGGCAAAGCTCTCGCAGCTTCCCACATCCCTTGAGCAGGCTCTGGACGCACTGGATGCAGACCACGATTACCTGCTTGCAGGCGGAGTATTCCCCGAGGAGCTTATCAAGAACTTCATCAAGACCAAGCGTGAGGAGTGCCGTGCTATCGCAGCAATCCCTCACCCCGCAGAGTTTGAGCGTTACTACAACCTTTAATCCACATACAAACAAGCCGCTTCCGTTTCGGGAGCGGCTTTGTTGCATGCGGACACAAAAATGCCCGCCTCCTGTTACGGAAACGGGCATTGATATTATAATTCTATTTCAGGCGCATACTCATCAGAGATAAGTATATACTCACAACCGTATCTGCGGCACATTTCAAGGTTATGCAGATTATCCCCGATAAGCTCCTCCGCAGTAAGCCACGAATCATCAAGCCGCCGCTCGATAACGTTTGCGTAAGACCTAATATCGTCAAAATTCTTACGGATGTACTCCTCCGTCATGACAAGCCATACCGCACGGATATCACCGAGATATTCCTCCGTAAAGCTGTCACGCCAGTCAAAGGGGATATAGCAGCCCTCTATCACAAGATGCTGTTTGTTTTCAACTGCGGTCTTTACTATCTCCTTCACGATATTCCAGAGATACGGTACTAGATCCTCATCATCCGACGGGGTGAGCGTAGTCATACCGCTGCGTATCAGTCCCATCTTAAGATGGTCTATCGAAAGATAAGGGAAGTGATACTTCTCCAACAGACGCTGTGCAAGCGCAGTTTTCCCCGTATGAGAGCTGCCTGATATAAGGACTATCATATCACTTTTCTGCTGCGTGGATGTCTGCTATCGCCCTTGTGACCAGTCGCTTGAACATAGGAGCAACTCTGTCTGCGGTCTCCTGCACCTCTGCATGAGTGAGAGGATTCTGTGAAATGCCTGCTGCAAGGTTGGAAATACAGCTTATTCCGCATATCTCCATGCCCGCATGACGTGCTGCGATAGCCTCCACTGCTGTGGACATTCCAACTGCATCCGCACCAAGCGCAGAATACATGCGTATCTCAGCGGGGGACTCGTAGTTGGGACCTGTTGTCTGAACGTAAACGCCCTCTCTGAGAGGGATCCTCTCGTCAGTAGCAGCGTTTCTGATTATATTTCTGAGGCGCTTTGAGTATATCTCCGACATATCGGGGAAGCGTACTCCCAGCTCGTCGATGTTCTCACCGATAAGCGGAGAAGGTACGAAGGAGGAGATATGGTCGGTTATCATCATGAAATCTCCGCAATTGAAGGTGCGGTTTATTCCGCCCGCAGCGTTTGTGAGAAACAGAGTCTTTGCACCCATAAGCTTCATAAGGCGTGTGGGGAGAACAACATCCTGCACCTTATAGCCCTCGTAATAGTGAACACGTCCCTGCATGGCAACGATGGGAACTCCTCCCGCATAGCCGAACACAAAGCGTCCCTTATGTCCCAGTACTGTCGAGATTGGGAAGCCCTCCAGCTCTCTGTAATCCAGGACCTCTTTTACATCCATGGTGTCTGCATAATCGCCCAGACCGCTACCGAGGATGAGAGCAAGCTCAGGCTTGAAGCTTATCTTCTTCTCCACGGATTCATAGCACTTTAAAAGCTTTTCGTATACTTCGTTCATATTCTACCTCCTATAAAAACAGGAGCGGGGAACCTCCCCCGCTCCCTTTTGTATCGATCTTATACCTCCCAGCCGTTGAGGTACTTCTCCTGCTCTGCTGTAAGCTTGTCTATCTCGATGCCCCAGCTTGCTATCTTTCTGAGAGCCACCTCTCTGTCCACCTCTGCGGGAACATTTACGGTCATGCTGCCATCCTTACCGAGCTTACCCTTGTTCTTGACTACATGCAGTGCGGAAAGCGCCTGGATAGCAAAGCTCATATCCATGATCTCTGCGGGATGTCCGTCGCCTGCCGCAAGGTTTACAAGACGACCCTCTGCGATGATGAACACAGTGTTTCCGTTTGCAAGCTTGTATCCCATGATGTTGTTTCTTGCAAGATAGCTGTCAGTTGCTATCTCGCGAAGCTTCGCCATATTTACTTCCACATCGAAGTGACCTGCGTTGCAGCAGATAGCGCCATCCTTCATGTTGAGGAAAGCCTCCTCTCCGATAACGTCAGCGCAGCCTGTAACGGTAACAAAGAAATCGCCCACCTTTGCCGCTTCACGCATAGGCATCACCTTGAAGCCGTCCATAACGGCCTCCATAGCCTTGATGGGGTCTATCTCGGTAACGATGACCTCTGCACCAAGACCCTTTGCTCTCATCGCAACGCCCTTGCCGCACCAGCCATAGCCTGCAACTACAACGTTCTTACCTGCAACGATAAGGTTTGTTGTACGGTTAATACCGTCCCATACGGACTGACCTGTGCCGTAGCGGTTATCAAACAGGTGCTTGCAGTCAGCGTCGTTTACAAGTACCATGGGGAATTTCAGTGCGCCTGCCTTATCCATGGCAAGCAGACGGATGATGCCTGTGGTGGTCTCCTCGCAGCCGCCGATGACCTCGGGAATAAGCTCGGGACGCTCGTTGTGGATGAGGTTCACAAGGTCGCCGCCATCGTCGATGATAACATTGGGACGTGCGTCGATCACCTTGGAGATATGACGGTGATACTCCTCGTCAGTTGCGTCATACCATGCGAATACGTTAAGTCCGTCATGTACCAGTGCCGCAGCAACATCATCCTGTGTGGAGAGGGGGTTGCTTCCTGTTACATACATCTCTGCGCCGCCTGCCGCAAGCACCTTGCACAGGTACGCTGTCTTTGCCTCAAGATGCACGGAGAGCGCTACACGCAGCCCTGCGAAGGGCTTTTCAGCCGCAAACTCCTGCTCGATACCTCTTAAAAGCGGCATATTGCGCTTTACCCATTCGATCTTTCTTGCGCCGCTCTCCCAGAGATCGGCATTTCTGATCTCACTTGCCATGATTTTTTTCTCCTTTTCTTTGACCCTTAAGGGTCTGTATGTTTTTTGTTTTTTACAGAAATTCTGCCAGCACTCCGCAGACGATGCGTTTTCCCGAATCGCCCGCAGGCTGTGATGTCATATCATCACGCATGCTGTGAAGTATAACTACCCTGCCCGATATCTCCTCTATTGACGCCTTGTCAAGATACACCTGCATCGAGGCCTTCCCTTCTGCATCAGAAAAGACGGGTGGCAGGTCGCCCGCATGATACGGATGCCTGCCGCACCACATATCCTCGGGACAGTTGGAATAATGCTCCCCTGTACCCGCAAAGGAGCCATCCTCTCTCGGCTCGCCGCAGATGTACCCCTCATGGATATGAAATCCGAACACCTCCGACGGGGGAAGTCCTGTGAACTCCGCCTGAAGATACAGCGCCCCCGGCAGCCAGAATACCGCTGCAGTGCCATCTGCATTCTCTGCCGCAGGTCCGCCCTTCAGGGTCCCCATAAGCGCAGGCCGCTCAAAGGCCATATAGGAATAATCGTTGATATGCTGCATTATAAACACTCCCTTCGGAGTATTGTATGCAGCGGGGTTCGTCCATTATTTACGGATAAACAGGATACCCAGTGTATCCTCGCCGCAGTGACATGCAACGGTGCAGCCTGCGTCTGTTACAGCGATCTCTTTGAAGCTGCCGTTTTTCTTTATCTCTGCCGTTGCAAGCTCGGCATATTTATCTGAAGTAGTGTGGGTAACGAATATCAGATCATCCACGGCGTCTGCGCTTGTAAGCCTGTCCTTTACATACTCAGCAATGCACTTGTCCATTCCGCCGCGGTATTTTTTTGTCACCTTCATCTTGCCATCGATAACGTCGATACAGGGTCTGAGCTTCAGCAGATTGGCACCCAGCGCCGCTATCGAAGAGCAACGTCCTCCCTTGTGGAGATACTCGACATTCGCAACAAAGAAGCTTGCGTCCACCTTAGGGATGATATCCTGACGAAGCTTTGTTACTATCTCCCCTGCGGAAAGTCCCTGCTGTGCGAGCTTTGCAGCCGACACTGCCACAAGACCCTCGCCTGTGGAAAGGTTGCGTGAATCCACAACAAAAACAGAGCCCTCATAATCCTCGGCGGCTATGCAGGCATTCTGATAGCAGCTTGAAAACTCAGAGCTGATGGTGATGATGATAAGCTCCTCGTGCTCCTTGAGCTGCTCCTTGAAAAACTGCGAGAAATCCTCTATATTCACTGCGGATGTGGAGCACAGCTTGCCTGTGGTGCGGTAGTGCTCGAACACCTCTTTCTGCGATATCTCGATACCATCACGCAGAGTTTTGTCGCCCTTTGTTACATACAGCGGGACAGTGCTGATATCATAGCGCTGCTTAAGCTCCTCCGAAAGGTCGCAGACCGTATCTGCGGCGATCTTTACATTACCCATGACCGTTTCCTCCGTTTTTAATTATTATGCCTTGGCTGCGAGTGCGTTCAGCACCCTTACAAGCTCCTCCTCAAGGCAGCTGTGGAACAAGGTGAAAAGTATGTCCGCACTGCCCAGCAGCAGGAGATTTTTGTTGGTTATAGCGGAAAGCGCAGGACAATATGTGTAGATGTAGCCCTTGTACCACTCCGCATCGTAGGTGGGAACAGGCTTGCCCTGTTTTACAAGACGGCGTATCTCCTCGAAATCGGTGGTGATGATGTTCTCGTAATTTCCCGCACCCTTTGCGATGACCATATCATAGATGGTCTTTATCTGGCGGTCATTGAGATAGCCGCCTGCGGTCTTTACGTTTTTTAGCTGAGGCAGCCTCACCGCAAAGGAATATACCATAAGTGAAAGCACTCGCTCGTACTCGGGCGTGTTCATTTCGGCGCAGCGCTCCTTGTCCAGCTTTATTCCCGTATTGTACAGCGCAGCTGTATCCGAGATATTATTCAGTGCTATCTTGAATATATCCTTTATTTTGATATTGTAAAAGTCCTTATCTGCTATCATATAGATATATTTCACAGCATTGAAAAGCGATACACCCGCCTTTGTCACCGTTTCGGAAAGCAGTGTAAACGCAGTACGCTCGCTGATAAATTCCATGGCAGACATCCTCCTTTGCAGATCGTATAATAACCTAATATACATTATATATGTTTTTCTCCGATTTTGCAAGAGCGATATTCCCTGACAGGCAAATAAAAAATCTGCTTTCACAACATGTCATAAAAAGGACATCCGCATAACACTGCCATTCGACAGGCAACAAACGAATTCAGAAGCTACTGTTTTTTGTGCAATTTCAATAATTTTTTTGCTGTTTTTTATACCTCGTCAAGCGGTTTTTAACAGGATAAGCCTTGATTTTTTTCCGAAATTAATGTATAATAAAGCTAGTATCCTAATCTGAAATCAAAGAGGTATATTATCATGAGCAACGAAAAGATCACTCTGTTGGATATTATCGACAGAAACACACTCCAGAGCTTACAGGACGCTTTTGCTGACGCAACAGGCATGGCTGCGCTGACCACAGACGACGCAGGCTCCGTTACAGAGCTTAGTAATCCCACGGACTTCTGCATGAACTTTACAAGAAAGTCCAAGATCGGCTGTGAGCGCTGCAACAAGTGCGACCTTGAGGGCGGTGCAGAGGCAAACCGTACAGGACGTCCCGCAGTTTATTTCTGTCACGGCGGACTGGTTGATTTTGCAGCTCCCATCATCCTTAACGGCGAGCATATCGGCTCTCTTATCGGCGGTCAGGTGCTTACAGAGGAGCCTGACGAGGAGAAGTTCCGTCAGATCGCTAAGGAGATCGATGTAGATCCCGACGAGTACATAAAGGCTCTGCGCAAGATAAAGATCGTTCCCAAGGAGCAGGTTGACGCTGCCGCAAATCTTCTTTACCAGATGGCAAACGCACTGTCCACAGTAGGCTATCAGCACTATCTCGCAGTTGAAAAGAGCCAGACCAACGAGGCTGCTCTTAACAATATCAACTCCAAGTTCGAGGACATCGAAAAGCAGATAAATGATGTAACAAACAGCATGAACGCACTCAACGAATCCTTTGAGGAGATCGAAAAGGCTACCGCCTCCTCCGTTAAGGCAGTTGAAAGCACAGACAGCATCGTAAAGGCTATCGAAAGTGCATCCACACAGCTTACACTTATCGGCTTCAACGCATCTATCGAGGCTAAGAGAGCAGGTGCAGCAGGTGCAGGCTTCAACGTTATCGCACAGGAGGTCCGCTCACTTGCAAACCGCAATACAAAGCAGGCAGGCGAGGTAGAGGCTACCCTTAACGAGATCAAGAAGGCTATCACCAACATCAACGCACAGCTCAAGAGCGTTACA
>JAFSHE010000310.1 GCA_017440445.1 Oscillospiraceae bacterium
ACCCTTGTTCGGAAAAATATTGATATATTCTCTGAATATTTTATAAAGAAAGCCTCGGGACAGGCGCATCCCGAGGCTGAATTTATTCGATTACGCTGTTACATGCTCAGTCCTCAAATACGGAGCATATCTTTGCGGTAGCCTTTATACCGTTTTCGCCGTTGATAAGCACCTCGCCCCAGTCCTCGGAGAGCTTTGAGCCGTCCCAGTTCACTGCGATGTCAAGGTACTCAACTCCGCCGCTGTTGCCCTTCCAGCTCCATCCGAGGTAGCCGAGGTCGTTCTCCTCGCAGTATTCCATGATGTATTCTTCCTTTACATCGCCGTCGGAGTGGGTGTGTCCGAACTCGCCCACGATTATGCAGAGATCCTTGCTCGTTGCACCGTAGAGGTTCTGTTCGATGGTCTTTTCGTTCTTGCCTGCGCTGCCGTACATGTGTACTGCGAACATCGTGTTCCTGTCAGGGTCGGAGTTAAGCACCTCCGTGCCGAAGTCGGAAATGCTCTTGCCGTACTGACCCCAGCCTGCTGCGTCCACCATGATGGTGTTCTTTATTCCCGCCTCACGCAGCTTAGGGACAGCAGCGGTATATCCGTCACGCCAAATATTGCTGTTCCACTGACCTACCCATTCGTTTGCGATGTTGAGGATAACGTACTCCTCGTTGCCGATGAATGCGTCCTTTACCTCTATCCAGTAATCTGTAACACGCTCCAGTGACTGTATATCATCCCTGCCTGTGATGCAGTGAACCTCCATAACGGCTATCATGTCAAGCTCCTTGCACTTGTCGATGACCTTCCTGAGAGCCTCAACGCTGTCCTTCTGATACTGTACGCCGCTGCCGCAGACTATTCTTACAGTGTTGCAGCCTGCCTCTGCGATGGCCTCAAGCGCCACCTCGTCCTGCGAGAGATACCAGCTGTGCGGATGGTTTACTCCACGCATAACGAACTCGTTTCCGTTTGCGTCAAGCAGCTTTGTACCCTCCACGTGGAAACCTTCGTATTTCTTTTCTGTGCTGTCGGAGGTACTGTCCTCCGATGTATCGGGCTTCTGAGTATCTGTGATACCCGTATCAGGCGCTTGTGTGCTTTCAGAGCCGCCCTGACTGCCTGTATCACATCCCGAGGATGTCATAACTATCACTGATGCGAGAAATACAAGAAATGCCTTTATCATTGTTTTTTACCTCCGTTTATTCATACTGATGCGAAATGACTTCAAGACTGTCAGCCTCTGACCTGCACCGCAGGAAAAGGACCCTTACTCCCGCTGCTTTTGCTTTAGCGAGCGCTGCGCCGAATTCGGGATGTATCTCGTCATTCGGACGTACTTCGTTTATCCCGTTCATCGGGATGACGAATGCTGCGATGCAGTTGTACCCCTCAGAGCATGCTTTGGCAAGCTCATTCAGGTGCTTTACGCCTCTTTCTGTTGGTGCGTCGGGGAAGTAGCCCGTCCCGTCACGCTGGAGGGTACATCCCTTTACCTCCATAAGAAAGCGTTCGTCTCCTCGCTCCATGTAGAAGTCGATGCGGGAGCTTCCATATCCGTATTCGGGACGTATCAGCGTTAAATCCTGTGTTCTGAGCCATTCAAGGGCAACTGTATTCGGCGCAGAGCTGTCGATGTTCACCCATCCGAGCTGCCCGCTGTACACTGCGATAAGGTCGTATTTTGTTTTTCGTGCGGGATTTGTGCCCTCGCAAAGAGCGACCCTTACTCCCTCTGTCAGCACAGAGGAGCATCTGCCCGTATTCCTGACATGAACTGTTTCCTGTTCTCCGTCGATATCCACATAAGCGATGAACCTGTTCGGCCTGCTGATAAATGTTCCGTAGGATATATTTTTATATGTCATTGATATGCTCCTTTTTTCAGAAATATTGTAGCATATTTTCAACCGATTTTCAACCATTTTAATCCATG
>JAFSHE010000311.1 GCA_017440445.1 Oscillospiraceae bacterium
CCCTTTGCCTGCGGAGCTTTTTACCTTCAGCCTGTCCGTGAAGCTCTCCATCACCGAAAATCCAAGCCCCGAGCGCTCCTCCTCGGCGGCGGTGGTAAACAGCGGAGTCATAGCCTGTCCTATGTCCTCGATGCCCCTGCCCTTGTCCTTTACCGATATGTACAGCGTGTTGTCCGAGTAGCGGCGCAGAGTAAGCTCCACCTCGCCCACCGTGTCACGGTAGCCGTGGACTATCGCATTGGTCACAGCCTCGGATACGGCGGTCTTTATCTCGCTTATCTCCTGCACCGTAGGGTCTGCCGCTGCCGCAAACGCTGCGGCGGCAGAGCATGCAAAGCTCTCGTTTACAGAGTACGAGGGAAATCGTATCCTCGCCTCGTTAAGTATCTCTCGTTTCATGCCTTTACTCCTTCCACTAGCAGCGAGGTCAGCCCCGAAAGCCGTATCACCGCTGCGATATCAGGGCGCACGTTCTTTATTATCAGCCCGCCGCCGCATGCCTGTACGGCTTTCAGTCTGCCCAGTATCAGCCCTATCCCCGAGCTGTCCATAAACCCCACGTTTTCAAGGTCAAGTATCAGCATCTCGGGACGTGAGCGGGATATCACCTCGTCAAGCTCCGCACGCATCGCCCGTGCCGCATGGTGGTCGATATCCCCGTACAGTGCGGCGGAGATGCGTTTCCCGTCGTTATATAGCTTTATCATGTATCTTCCCCTTTCTGCTTTTTCTACATCATACCACTTCACGGGCGAATTTCCTGTCGCTATGCTGCGGCGGATAACAGCTTTTCCTGTCGCATCCGCACCAAGTCAGACGGTGTGAGGGGTGTCCTCCCGTTTTTTGGGAGCTGTGCGGGTTTTCGCCAAAAAATCACAATAACCCGCTTGAATTCGGCGGGGGTTTGTTGTATAATAGTTTCAACGGATGCATGGCGGCTGACAGCCGTTTGTGTGATACCGTCTTACTCAGATACAGAAGATGATTAAAATGATATACGATATCCCAAGAAAGGAGAAATCATGGACGATAAAAAGATGAAGGTCTGTCTTATGAACGACTCTTTCCCGCCGCTTATCGACGGCGTTGCAAACTGTGTTATAAACTATGCCTCGGTCATCTCGCAGCAGCTTGGCTCGGCTACCGTTGTTACTCCCGCAAACCCCGACTCCGAGGGGGATGACTACCCCTTCCCCGTGGTGCGCTACACCAGTATGCCGATAACCGAAAAGCTGTGCGGCTACCGCACTGGATATCCCTTCAGCAGCAGCAAGCTGAAGCTGCTGGGAGATTCCAACTTCGATATAATCCACAGCCATTGCCCCTTTGCCTCAACGGTGATGGCACGTGTGCTGCGTGAAAAGACAGGCGCTCCGCTGATACTTACATATCACACAAAGTTTGATATAGATATCCGCCGTGCGCTGCCCACAAAGATAATCTCCGATGCGGCTATAAAGCTGGTAGCTGCAAACATCTCTGCCTGTGACGAGGTGTGGACGGTAAGCAACGGTGCGGGCGAAAACCTGCGCAGCCTCGGCTACGAGGGCGACTATATCGTTATGGAGAACGGCGTTGACTTCCCCTGCGGCCGTGCCGACAGGGAGGACGTGGAGGAGCTTCGTGCCGCCTACGGCTTTACCGACGATGTCCCCGTATTCCTGTTTGTTGGACGTCTGCTGTGGTACAAGGGACTTAAGCAGGTGTTCGACGCACTGAGGATACTCTCCGACAAGGGGGTAAAGTATCACATGCTGGTAGTTGGCGACGGAATGGACCGCCAGGAGATGGAGGACTACGTAGACGAAATAGGCATCCGTGACAGCGTTGTGTTTGCGGGAGCGGTCTGCGACCGTGAGGACCTGCGAGTTTACTACACAGCGGGCGACCTGTTCCTGTTCCCCTCGCTGTACGATACCAACGGAATAGTTGTGCGTGAGGCAGCCGCCTGCGGAGTAGGCTCGCTGCTTATCGAGGGCAGCTGTGCCGCAGAGGGCATCACCCACGGCAGGACGGGCATACTTACGAAGGACGACCCCGCCGCCATCGCTGTGGAGCTGGAGTTTGCCGCATCGCACCTTGACGAGATACACGATATAGGTCAGCATGCGATGGAGGAGGTCTATATATCATGGGAAACCTCCGTCAAGCGTGCATTCGAGCGCTACATGATCGTAAAGGAGAACGTTATGCGTGGCAACTCCCGCAGACATGAGGGCGTATTCTCGGAGGACTTCTTCTTCATGATGAACGGCATGACCGACGCTGTGCAGAAGCTCAGACGAGTTCCCGTAAACATCCGCAGAGGCGGCAGGCGCTTCGGCAGAAGGCTGAAGAAGATAGGCAACGAGATAAAGAGCAGCATTAACGACGACATCTGATAATACGATAAACATTCCCCCGCAAAGAAAAATCTCTGCGGGGGCGCTTTTTACTTGATTTATTTGTAAAATAGTGATACAATATACTTATATAACTATGCCTTTTTATGGAGGAGTACATAATGACTATCAAAACTTTCTATATCAATCAGGATAAGACCGCCTTTGTAAAGGCATATATGCTGGATAATATCTCGGGGCTGAAGTTCTGCGAAAAGCGCCCCGGAATCATCATATTCCCCGGCGGCGGATATGAGTTCTGCTCCGACCGTGAGGGCGAGCCTATTGCGCTCCAGTACCTTGCTCAGGGTTACAATGCTTTCGTTGTGAACTATACCTGCAACGCACACTTCCCCGCTTCGCTCATCGATGCGGCTTACACCTTCTACAAGGTGCGCATGAGAGCTGAGGAGTTCGGTGTGGATAAGGACAAGCTTGCTGTACTTGGCTGTTCTGCGGGCGGACATCTGGCGGGCTGCCTTGCCACCATGTGGAGCGATGCGCAGATAGTAAAGGCGATAGGCTGTGAGCCTGCCGACCTGCGCCCCAATGCGGCTGTGCTGTGCTATCCCGTTATCAGCGGAGTTACTGCTCCCCACGAGGGCAGCTTTAAGGTGCTTCTCGGCGAGGACGCAAGCCGCTCCGACCTGTCAAGGCTCTCGCTTGAGAACAGAGTTACTCCCAAAACTCCCCCCGTGTTTATCTGGACCACCGCAAACGACGATTGCGTGCCTGCGCACAATTCCCTTGTGATGGCTAAGGCGTGCATCTCCAACAAGGTGCCTGTGGAGCTTCACATGTACGACGAGGGTCCCCACGGGCTTTCCACCTGCGACAAGGCGACGGGCTGGCACGAGATGTTCTATCTCGACAACTGCCGCCGCTGGATAGGTCTGTCTGTTGAGTTCCTCAACAAGTACATGGGTGTGTGATATGCGACTCCCGAAGATGATACTTTTCGACTACGGCCATACCTTAGCGTATGAGCCGCAGTTTGATCTTATGCGGGGCTACGAGGCGCTTATGCCGCACATCGTGAAGAACCCCGACAACGTCACCGCACGACAGCTTAAGGAGTTCGGTGATATGATATTCGCAAGGCAGAGAGAGCTTATGGCGACAGGCTATGAGCCTCACGGGCATCAGGGAAACCGTGCCGTTTTCGACTACTACGGCATCGAGCTTGACGTAGATATGTATGAGGCGGAGCGCATCATCTGGGACAACACCTCCATCGGTGAGATAATGCCCCATGCGGATGAGCTGCTGGAGCTGCTGAAGGACCTCGGCATACGCACGGGAGTTATCAGCAACATCGGCTGGTCGGGGAAGTCGCTTACTGACAGGCTGAACAGGCTTTTCCCCGAAAACGGGTTCGAGTTTGTCCTCGCCTCCTGCGAGTACGGCATACGAAAGCCCGACAGGCTGCTGTTCGATATCGCACTGAGAAAGGCAGGACTTCCCGCAGGGGACGTGTGGTTCTGCGGCGATAATATCGGTGCGGATATAATGGGCGCTCACGCAGCGGGGATGTACCCTGTGTTCTACGATGACAAAACGGTGGAGTATCCCTTCGGCAACGGAAACAAGGATATAAAGACAGACTTTGACCATCTGCATATAGAGGACTGGCGGGAGCTGATGGACGCACTTACTCAGATATCCCTTATCGCAGATTAAGGAGGGCGGCATGGCAGGAAGAACAGGCTATTCAACGATAGAGGACAGGTTTGGATTCCGTGCTATCGGCACATTCAGATGCACGAAGAAAAGCGAAACATTCATGCTTGCGGTTACAGCCGCAATTTATACGCTGTGCCTTTGCATAGTTGTGGTCAATGCGGTGATAGTGCTTTCGGGCGACCTCTCCGTGCCTATATTCGAATACGAAAAAAAGTGGGAGGACTACGCTCCTACGGCAGACCTGCTGAGCGTTTACACCTCGGTGATAATAATGGTGCTGCTTACCGTGGTGGGCATCATCGCAGTGCTGATAATCACAAGCGGCTCGGAGTACAAATACTCCGCCGACGAGATGAAGATGGTCATTGTCGCACCCGACGGCGAAAGGACAGAGCTGCATTACTCCGATATCGAAAGAGTCACCTACGAGCGGCTCACGCTGTTCATGATACGTGAGCGGGGCTTCGATGTGTGTATAGAAACCAAGTACCGCACTCTGCGCTATCAGTATATTTACGGCAAAAACAAGCTGCTGCGTGAGGAAAAGGATACCCCGTTCTTTATTTTAGAGGAGCGTGCAGGACTGAAAACAAGAAGATACAGTGACGAGATGGGCGTTTAATTTTTCAGCGCCATTGATAGAGTGGATGCAGACGATAGCATTTGTGTGACAAAGCTTTTTTCGCAGCTTGAAATATCGTCCGTGACGATGTTCTTTCAGTGATAATAGTGGGTTATCGAGTTCAAGATTGTCTTGTGATAGGAGCAAAGGGACAACCCTTGGGGAGGGGGAAAAGAAAAACTAAAAAACAAAAAGCGGACATTCCCCCTCCCCAACGGTTTTCCCTCTGCAACTCCTTTTCCCCAACCCCTCCCCTTTGTCCGCTTTTTATTTTCTGTCTAGTCGGTTTGGGACAGGATAGTTTTATTGCGCTTTGCATTGCGATATGACAAAACAATCCCGAGCCGCCCCCACAAAAAACGAGGAGGGGGTTAGGGGTCGGGAAAGAGAGTGCACGGGTTGACGGCTGCGCCGACAACGCTGAGGAAAACGAGGGGGAAGGGGGATACTCGTTTTTGTGCCAGTTTTCCACGGTTTGTCAGCCGTAGGCTGACTAACATCATGCGTAGCGTTCCTTATTTTCCCTTCCCCCTGGGTTTCCTCTTTGCTAACGGCGCATATAAAGCATGAACTCGATAACCCACTATTATCACTGAAAACCACCGTCACGGAATGTATTTCAAACACAGAAAAAGCTTTATCACAAAACAATTCAGAGCGTGAAAATAGGAGCATAGATGAATAAAGAATTAAAATGGCTTTTCTTTGATATGGGTGGGTCGACGGCTATGCCGTCAACGCTGCAATTTTTCTTTCGTTGTCGGAGCGACAACGATTTTGCTTCGCAAAACCAGAAAAATCG
>JAFSHE010000312.1 GCA_017440445.1 Oscillospiraceae bacterium
ATCCGCTGCGATAAGCGTTGCAAGTCTTTCAAAATAACCATCTCCGAAGGGTGCGGATATCCACTCTATCTTACCGCCGTACAGCTCAGTTTCAAAAATATCTATCTGCTCCTTACCCTTCTGGTCAACAGTGATATCATAGTAACCGAGATACTTCAGAGTTCCTGCATTTCCGCTGGGAGTATAGGAGGATGTGTCAAGGTCCTTGATATCCTCGTCAGTCGCAGCGTTAAGATCGGGGTCTGTTGTAGTATTTGCGCCATTGGTAGTGGTTGTGATGCTGGGACCAGTAGTTCCGCCGCCTGTGCTGTTGTTCGGCACAGACGCTGTCTGCTCGTCACATGCTGTCATGCTGAATACCATTGCTGCCGCAAGTGTACAGCTAAGTAAAGTCTTTATATGCTTCATTGTATCCTCCTGATTTAGCTAATTTACTTAATTATAACAGGACAATCCTCAAAAGTCAAGCACTATATTGCCATATATATGTAAAATCCATCTGTATTTTCAAACAAATAATAACTAGTATTGACACATTGTCCAAAAAGTGGTATATTGTTAAATAAGTATATCCAAAAAAGGAGAACACTAAAATGAATTATCCCAAGATCAGACTGAATAACATTTATAAATTATCCTTGATCCTTCTGATATGTGTTCTCGGGATAATAATTCTGCTGAATACACTGCTCATCAGACGAACTGAGTCGGAACGTGTAAATGCAGAAGGTCAGGTCAGACTAAGTGGTATAGCAGGCCGTATCGACAACAGCATGTATCGCTCAGAGTGTCTTATGGACAGCGTTGCCATGCAGATAGAACAGATACTGTCAGCGGGCGGAGATACAGAAGAAAACCTAAGTGGCTACTTTTCCGATGAAACGATCGCAGGCATAAACGAAAGTTCAGACGGCAGCTGCTTCAGCGCTTATGCTGCCTATAAAGGAAAGCTGTACATAAATGACTTTATCCCCGATGAAACATTCGTACTGGATGAACGTTCGTGGTATATCGGCGCAAAAAAGAAAATGGGCGCTGCACATGTAACTGAACCATATATCGACGCCAGCACGGGCGAAATGTGTTACAGTATTTCAAAACTGCTTCCAGACGGCGAAACAGTTGTGGGACTTGATTTCAGCCTGAACGAGATACAGAAATACATTGAGGAGATGAATCAGGACGGCATCGGCACAAGCCTTATAGTAAACGGCAACGGAATGATAGTAGGTCATTCGCAGGCAGAGCTTGTGGGCAGCAACTACAAGGAGCATCCATTCTATAACGAGCTTGTAAACAAGGTGTTCATGCTCTATGGCGACTCGTTTGAATACTCATCCGAAGGAGTCAAATACAACATCTTCTCAGAGGTGACAAACTACGACTGGTATCTGGTGGTATGTGTTCAGAGTAATATTCTGACTGCGGGCTTCAGCATTGATTCCATATCCATTATCGCTTTCATGGTAGTTTTTGCCGTGGCTATTATAGTATTCTTTATCCGTACCTGTCTCAGCAAGGCTGCCGCAGAAAGGGCGCTGGATGTAAAGGACGAATTCCTTAAGAGCATGAGCTACGAGCTGAAACGTCCTCTGGCGAAGATAATGAATCAGGCAGAAAATCTCAACTCCTCCGATACGAACAGCACAAACACAGGCAGCGAGATAAGCGAATCTGCAAAAGAGCTCAGCCAGATGCTGGATAACATCATCTCCATGTCGGCGATAAACAACTTCAGCAATACTAAAGAAGAAAAAAGCACCTCCAAAAAGATAGTCAACCATCGTCGTCAGATAATCCTGATAACAGTTATCCTTTTAGCAGCAAGCGTGTTTGCGGTAATATTCAACACCAATACTCAGGTAATGTGGGGCAACACAAAGATGCAGAAGGAGACCGAGCTTTACCACTATCAGGTGCAGGAATGGGTTTCAGGAAACAAGGCGGTACTTGATGTTATCGCAGACAGCATAGCTGCGCAGGATGATTTTGCCGCTGATTACGACAGATCTGTCACATACCTTGATAACATCGTATCAAAATACGATGACATATCCGTTGCCTATCTGTGCAACCCCGAGTGGGAACACACGGTACTTATGAACAACCGCTGGGAGCCTGACGACAACTGGCATGTTGAAGAACGTCAGTGGTACGTGGATACTCTTATCTCAGACAACAATTTCAATATCTCCGCACCCTATCTTGATGAACAGACAGGTCTGTATTGTACGACATTAAGTAAGATCGTGTATGACCAAAAAGGAAACTTCATCGGTATACTCGGTATCGACTACTATCTTGACAAGCTTATCGGCATCCTTGGTGAAAGCTACACCGACACAGGCTATGCTTTCCTTACGGATATAGACGGTAATATCCTTAACCATCCGTACAGCGAATACCAGATGACCTCCGTTTCTTCAAAGAATGCGGCCGACCTCAGTTACAGAGCCGTGCTTACGGGCGATGAATCAGTAATAATCGAGGATTACGACGGTCAGAGGAGAGTCTGCCTTGCAAAGACTGAGAGCGTTTCGGGCTTTAAGGTGATCGTAACAAGAAATTTCGGTGAGATATACGGAAACTGCATCTCGTCGGACGTGATCTATATTTTCGTTTTCGCACTGTGTATCATAATTATTAATGTCATCATGCGCCGTCTGACGCTGTGGCAGGCAAAGGTCAACAGAGAGCTTAAGGAGGCCGCTGACAACGCTATCAGCGCAGGTAAGGCAAAGAACAACTTCCTTGCAAACATGAGCCATGAGATAAGAACTCCTATCAACGCTGTTCTTGGCATGAACGAAATGATCATGCGTGAATCCACTGAAAAGCCCATCGTAGAGTATGCGGCAAATATACAGAGCGCAGGAAGAAGCCTTCTTGCACTGATAAACGAGATACTTGACTTCTCCAAGATAGAATCGGGTAAGATGGAGATAGTAAACGTTGAATACGATGTCAGCTCCCTTATCAACGATATCGTCAACATGATAAAGGCGAGAGCGGACAAGAAGAAACTGAAATTCATCACGGAGATAGACGAAAGTATCCCCGCTGTACTGTACGGTGATGATGTAAGAATAAAACAGGTGATAACAAACATCCTGACAAACGCAGTAAAGTATACTCCCGCAGGTAATGTCAGATTCAGGATGAAGGTGCTTTCCGTAAGGGGCGACAGTGTAAAGCTGGAGGTAAGCGTTTCTGATACGGGTATCGGCATCAGGGAGGAGGACCTCGGCAAGCTGTTCACCTCCTTTCAGCGACTGGACCAGGAGAAAAACCGCAACATTGAGGGAACGGGTCTTGGAATAACCATCGTTCAGCGCCTGCTTAACATGATGAACAGCGAGCTTAATGTTTCCAGTGTATATGGGGTAGGCTCCACCTTCTCTTTCGTTATCGAGCAGAAAGTTGTAAACGCAGACCCGATGGGCAACTACGAACGAAGATTTGCCGCTTCAATAGTTTCCAACGACAAGACCACTGACAAAACCGCATCCAATGCCCGCATACTGGTAGTAGACGATAACGAAATGAATCTGCTGGTAGCAAAAAGTCTGCTGAAACGTACTCTTGCTTCCGTAGACACCGCTGCAAGCGGAAAGGAATGTATAGAAAAGCTGAAGGACAATATCTACGATATAGTATTCCTTGACCACATGATGCCCGAAATGGACGGTATACAGACTCTTGAAAAGATAAAAGAGGAACAGCTTGCGGAAAATACAGCCTTTATCGCTCTTACGGCAAATGCGATCCACGGCGCAAAGCAGACATATCTCAATGCAGGCTTTGATGACTACCTGTCAAAACCGTTTACGGGCTTTGATATCGAAAAATGCCTGTTCTCACACCTTAACAAGTCGCTGACGGAAAACGTTGATTCAAACTCCGATAACAACTCGGATGCAGACGCTTCTGATATCGGCTCTGCGTTTGACCTTGACAGCGCACTTGCAGCCTATGACAACGATACGGACGCATATATGAATGCCGTATACGATTTCTGTGATAACAGCAGATGCAACGACCTGGAGCTTGATATCTCGCTTAAGGACTACAAGAGTTACAGGACAAATCTCAACATCGCAATAAACTCTGCTGATGCTGTGGGTCTTACAGAGCTTGAACAGACGGCTCAGGAGCTTGCCGATGCAATAGACGCAGGAAACACAGAAAAGGTGCAGGCTCGTCACAACAGCTTTATCAGGATGTACCGCAAGGCTACGGAAAATCTTGAAGAAGCCGTTTCTGCCCGTCTTTCATAGCCACACAGAACTCAGGAGGTAATAATGCTCGAGTTATTTAAAGATCTAAAACGTGATACCGAAAATACCGACAGCGCAAGCACCGGAATAATTACGCTGTCCGTAAGCGCCATGTGCTTTATCATGTGTGTGATAAATATAATCACTGTATCACATGTAATGGCTATAATAACAGGCAGTCTGACGGTCTGGTGTGTGGTAAACTATATCATATACCGAAGAACAAAGAGCTTTGGTATACTCAGTGTCGGAACGCTCTCCGCAATAAGCGTTATGATGATGTATTTCGTTGTATCAGGCGGTGAGGACGGCTTCAGCATCGTATGGCTGCTTCTTGTACCGCCAATAGGTATATTCTTCTACAAGCTGCTTTACGGCGGAGCATTCAGTATAATCCTCGGAATACTGACGACAGTTTATCTCTGGTCACCGCTCAGCGAGCTTGGCTTCCAGTATTCTGACACGTACCAGCTAAGATTTCCGCTTATCTACTTCTTTGATACGACAGTCAGCATCTTCATCAACTACACACTATGGAACTATCGCAAAAAGCAGGTGACACTGCTGGAGATGGCTCAGCAGGCAAGCAACACCAAAAGCGACTTCCTTGCCAATATGAGCCATGAGATACGTACTCCTCTCAATGCAATAGTGGGAATGTGCGAGCTTATCTTAAGAGAAACAGATATAAGCGATACGATACGTGAATACTCCTTCAATATTCAGAACTCGGGAAGAAGTCTGCTCTCTATCATCAACGATATCCTGGATTTCTCCAAGATAGAATCAGGCAAGATGGAGATAATCGCTGAGGAGTTCAATCTTGCCTCCACGCTTAACGATGTCATCAATATGGCAGTCACCAGAAAGAGCGATAAGCCTATTGAGATCCTTGTCAAGTGCGACCCTGATATCCCAACAGGTCTTATCGGTGACGAATTCAGAATAAGACAGGTCATCATCAACCTTGTAACGAATGCTATCAAATTCACCAACAACGGATGTATCGTTATCCGTGTATCCCAGACAAAGCATGACTACGGCATAAACCTTTCCGTTTCCGTTTCGGATACGGGTATAGGTATCTCACCCGAAAACCTTGAAAAGCTGTTCAACAGCTTCCAGCAGGTAAACACAAAGAAAAACCGTGAGGTAGAGGGTACAGGTCTCGGTCTTGCTATCTCAAAAAAGCTCATCACCAGCATGGGCGGATTTGTGAACGTATCCAGCGTATACGGTCAGGGCTCGGAATTCAGGTTCGTCGTACCTCTCAAAGTCTCCGATCCCAAGCCCTTTATCAGTGTGAAAGAGCCTGACAAGACCTACGCTGCATGCTATATCGATATGACGAAATTCGGTATGCCAAGGGTGGCAAAGGAATACAGCTCCCTGTTCACTGAGCTTCAGACAAGCTTCAACACCAGACTTGACATATTCGAGTCCTTTGAAGCCCTCAGCAAGGCTACGCAAAACAAGACATATACACATATCTTTGTCGGCAGAGAGGAATATATAGCTAATCGGAAGTTCTTTGCAGATATAGCTGAAAAGTCGGATGTGGTAATGGTTCAGGACAGACTGAATGCGATTGATATTCCCCAGAACATGAAGTGCCTCTACAAGCCCTTCTATGCGCTGTCTATTGCCGCTATCCTGAACAACGAAAAGCTGCTTTCAAGCATAAACGAACGCAGAAGCACAGCCATCAGATTTATAGCACCTAAGGCAAGGGTGCTGGTAGTTGACGATAACATAGTAAACCTCAAGGTGGCCGTAGGTCTTATGCGTCCCTACCACATGCAGGTGCTTACGGTAGAGAGCGGCAGAGCAGCTATCTCGATGCTGCGCTCCAAGGATATAGACATTGTATTCATGGACCACATGATGCCTGAAATGGACGGTGTGGAAACAACAAAGGCCATCCGAAGCATGGAGGGCGAATATTACAAGAAGCTGCCGATAATAGCGCTTACAGCAAATGCGGTAAACGGTGTGCGTGATATGTACCTTGAAGCAGGTCTGAACGACTTCCTCGCAAAGCCTATCGAGCTTTCGGCGCTTGACAGGACGCTGAAAACATGGCTGCCCAGAGAGCTTATAAAGGTTCCCACCAGAAGTGAAAGCGCTGAAAGAACAGGCAATACAAAGCCCGAGAGGAAGAAAAAAAGCAGCAATACAGACTCTGAGCTTCTTAACGTTGACACAGGTCTGTTCTACACAGGCGGCGACGCTGACGCATATAACGACATACTTGATGTATATGTGCGCAAGGCTCCCGACAAGCTTGATCATATCAGAAAGCTTTTTGAGGAACGCTCCTGGAAAACATACATAATCGAGATACACGCTCTGAAAAGCTCGTCGCTTACCATCGGCTCAAAGCCGCTCTCCGAGCTTGCAAAGGAGCTGGAGCTTGCAGGCAAGGCAGGCAATTACAGCCTTATTGAGGAAAAGAACAGCACCATGCTGGATATGTACCAGAAGGTAGCGGAGCTTGGAAGAAAGCACCTTGGTCTTGACGATGTACAGACCGAGAAGCCCGAAATCATTGAAGCGCCGCAGGAAACCGCTCCTGCCGCTGAAATTTCGGCAGAACAGCTAAGCGGATATATTGAGAAGATCAAGGCAGCGTGCGATAATTTTGACAGCGAGGAGATCGCTGCAATATGTTCGGACGCATCGCAGTATTCATATAACGGTACCGCTCTCAGTCCCCTGTTCAACAACATAAAGCAGAGTGCGGATGACTTTGAATACGACAATGCCATGGAAGCCGCTGACACTATCCTTGAAAAGATCAGTAATAACAATTGAAAGGAGTATCCCGCACGGGAATAATATAGATCATGGAAAATAAAAAAGTCGGAATTCTTGCGGAATGTGTATGCGATCTTCCCAAAAAGACTCTGCGAGAGCTTGGCGTGGATATCCTTTACTTCCTTATAGAAACGGAAACAGGCATCTTTACCGACACAGATGAGATAACCGCCGAAAACATTATATCTCACATGGAATCAGGAGGACAGAAAACCAAATCCTCTCCCCCCTCCCCCGATGTATACATAAAGGCTTTTGAAAAGGATCTGAAAAAGTACGACGAAGTTATTCATGTTGCGATAAGCTCACAGGTAAGCAACTCCTGTACCAACGCAAGAAAGGCTGTCGAAATGATGGGCGACGACGGAAAGCGCATACATATTTTCGACTCCGGTCATCTTTCCTCGGGACTTGGCTTTTTCGTTATGCGTGCGGCAGAGCTTGCAAACAGCGGCTGCAGCGCAGATATGATACTGGCAGAGCTTGAAAGCATGAAGGGTCGGGTATCCACCACTTTTTTAACGCAGAACGCTGATTATCTTCACCGTAACGGTCTGGTTCCTAAGTTCATCAAGAATGTATGCAGCTGGTTCAGGATACATCCTGTACTGTGTCTTAAAGAGGATGGCAGGCTAAGCGTAAAGAATATCATCTTCGGAAACTATACTTCGGCATGCAGACACTATGTCAGAACTAATCTTAAAGGAAGAAGCGATATTGACAAAAGATGTGCATTTATTACTCATGTTGGCTGTGACCTTTCCCTGCTGAATGTAATAAAAAACGAGATAAACAAGCACTGTCATTTCAACGAGCTGAATGTGACAAGTGCATCAGCCACTATTTCCAGCAACTGCGGACCAGGCACATTCGGTGTTCTTTTTATAACGAATGAATAGCATTTAAACAGAAGGAGTTATGTATGAAGCATATTCTGATCGTAGACGATAACAAATCAAATCTCGCAGCGGCAAAGACCGTTCTTTGCGACAGCTATAAGATCACAGCGGTAACGATGGGTCAGCAGGCGCTGAAGTTCCTTGAAAACAACACCTGTGATCTTATTCTTCTCGACATCAATATGCCCGAAATGGACGGCTTTGAGGTTATGGAGAAGATCAAGGCTAATGAACAGCGTTCCTCTATCCCGATAATCTTCCTTACAGCAGACGACGACGCCGAAACTGAAAACCGCTGTCTTGAGGCAGGTGCTATGGACTTTATCGCAAAGCCCTTCGTTCCCTCTGTAATGCGTCTGCGTATAGGCCGTATCCTTGAGCTTGAGGACATGCGTAAGAAGCTTGCAGACA
>JAFSHE010000313.1 GCA_017440445.1 Oscillospiraceae bacterium
GATGACAAGCACCGTATTTCCGCTGTCGGTAAGCCTTTGCAGGATATCTATAAGCTTTCGTACATCCGCTGTGTGAAGTCCCGTTGTAGGCTCGTCAAGGATGTAGATGGTCTTTCCCGTGGAGCGCTTTGCAAGCTCCGTTGCAAGCTTTATTCTCTGCGCCTCGCCGCCCGAAAGGGTCGTGGAGCTTTGTCCTATCCTGATATAGCCAAGACCTACCTCCTCCAGAGTGCGCATCTTGTTTGCTATCTTCGGGATGTTTGCGAAGAATTCCGCACCCTCCGAAACGGTCATTTCAAGTACATCGTAGATGTTCTTACCCTTGTATTTTACCTCCAGTGTTTCACGGTTGTAGCGGTGACCCTTGCACACCTCGCAGGGGACGTACACATCTGGCAGGAAGTGCATCTCTATCTTGAGGATACCGTCGCCCTCGCAGGCCTCGCATCGTCCGCCCTTGATGTTGAAGGAAAATCTCCCCGGACCGTAGCCACGGGTCTTTGCGTCGTTGGTCTGTGCAAAAAGCTCACGTAAATCGTTGAATACTCCCGTATATGTGGCGGGATTGGAGCGTGGTGTCCTGCCGATAGGCGACTGGTCTATCATGATGACCTTGTCGAGATGCTGCACGCCTGTCATATCAGTGAATTTACCCGGACGTGTCCTTGCACGGTTGAGCTTTGCCACAAGGTGCTTGTACACTATCTCGTTGACGAGGGAGCTTTTGCCGCTGCCCGAAACTCCCGTTACGCAGGTGAATACTCCCACGGGGATATCAACATCTATGCTTTTCAGGTTGTTCTCCGCTGCGCCCTTTACGCCGAGCCATCTGTCCGAGGGCTTTCTGCGGCTTTCGGGGACGGGAATTTTAAGCGCACCGCTGAGATACTGTCCCGTTACGGACTTTTTGCACTTCATAAGACCCTGTACATCGCCGCTGTACAGCACCTCGCCGCCGTTTACGCCTGCGGCGGGGCCGATGTCAACGATGTAGTCCGCAGCACGCATGGTGTCCTCGTCATGCTCCACGACTATCAGTGTATTTCCGAGGTCACGCAGCCTTTTCAGCGTAGCTATGAGCTTGTCGTTGTCACGCTGATGAAGTCCGATACTCGGCTCGTCAAGAATATACAGCACGCCCATCAGGGAGCTGCCTATCTGCGTTGCAAGGCGGATACGCTGGCTCTCGCCGCCCGAAAGCGTCCCCGCAGAGCGGGAGAGATTAAGATACTCCAGTCCCACGCTGCGCAGGAATCCAAGGCGCTCCTTTATCTCCTTTAAAAGCTGCTGTGCTATCATCTTATCCCTGTCGGAAAGCTCCAGTGCGTTTACGAATTCCAGTGCGTCCACAACGGACATGTTACAGAATTCGTGGATATTCTTTTCTCCCACCGTAACGGAAAGCGCTGCTTTGTTGAGCCTCATTCCACGGCACTCGGGACACTCCACCTCGCTCATAAGCTCCTCAAGGGTATCACGGGAGTAGTTGCTGTTTGTTTCATGGTAGCGGCGCTCAAGGTTGTTTATAACTCCCTCAAAATCGGTGTAGAATTGTCCGCCGCCCTGAGTTTTCGGGCGCTTTATCAGTATCTTCTCGCCCCTTGTGCCGTAGAGTATCTCATCCATAGCCTTATCGGATATCTCAGACACGGGCTTTGTAACGTCAAAGCCGTGCTTTTCCGCAAGGGCGTCGAAATACATGGCGGCGATGCTGCCCTCTGTATAATTCCAGCCGAAAGCCTTTATTGCGCCGTCCTTTATGGACAGACTCAGATTAGGCACGATAAGGTCGGGGTCTACCCGAAGGGAGCTTCCGAGACCCGTACACTTCGGGCATGCGCCGTAGGGGTTGTTGAAGGAAAACATACGCGGCACAAGCTCCTCGATGCTTACTCCGTGCTCGGGGCAGGCGTAGCTCTGGGAGAAGTGCAGTTCATCACCGTCGATGATGTCGATATACACAAGACCTCCCGTAAGAGAGCCTGCCTGCTCAACGCTGTCGGTAAGACGGGATTTTATGCCCTCCTTTATCACAAGGCGGTCAACGATTATCTCTATGCTGTGCTTTTTATTCTTGTCGAGGGGGATATTCTCGGACAGGTCGTACATGATACCATCCACACGCACCCTTGCGAAGCCCGATTTTCTCGCCGCCTCGAATTCCTTTTTATGCTCGCCCTTGCGCTGTCTTACAACGGGAGCCAGCACCTGAAACTTTGTCTTTTCGGGAAGCTCCATCACTCTGTCAACTATCTCGTCCACCGTCTGCTGACGTATCTCACGGCCGCACTCGGGACAGTGGGGAATTCCGATACGTGCGTACATCAGACGCAGGTAGTCGTATATCTCGGTAACTGTACCCACTGTGGAGCGGGGGTTTTTACTGGTAGTTTTCTGGTCGATGGATATGGCGGGAGAAAGTCCCTCTATGCTGTCCACATCGGGCTTTTCCATCTGCCCGAGGAACATCCTTGCGTAGGAGGAAAGGCTCTCCATGTACCTGCGCTGACCATCCGCAAAGATGGTATCGAACGCAAGGGAGGATTTTCCCGAGCCTGAAAGTCCCGTCATAACTATCAGCTTGTCACGTGGGAGAGTAAGGTCAATATTTTTGAGGTTATGCTCACGTGCGCCTTTTATAACTATCTTATCGTTTGCCATTTAGTTTCCTTTCTTTATATCAATGAGGAATTATGGTGTTCGCTTCGCTCACGTATTTAATTATACAAGACATAATAATCGCCGTATTCTGTGCCGTCATGACCGACTATTTTTTCACCATAAGGCTCAAAGCCGAACTTTTCCAGTGCGGCTAGCCTCTCGGTAGTCTGCGGCACTGCTTTGGTCACTACCATGTCAAAATAGTCGAACAGCACATCACAGCACCACAATATATCGAATATTGCATCTTTTGTTTCATAGTCGCTGCGCAGGTCAAGGCGGAGTATTCCCCGCTCCTTTTCGCCGCAAAGCTCAACAGTGCCGATGGCATCTCCGCTTTGCTTGTCCACGATAGTCCAGCGCACAAAGTATCTGTTCTCATACGAAAACTGCCAGAAATCCAGCGCCTGTTTCATGCGCTCCATGGTGGTGTAGTGGAAATCATCGCCGTTGCAGTTGTCGCCGTTGAAAAACGGCACAGCCTTTTCATCCGAGTAGACCTTAAGCAGGTCGGCGCAGTCCTCTGCCGTTGTGTAACGTAAAGTATAATTGAGATCATCAATGACACGGAAGTTTTTATACAGTAGTTCGGTCATAAACGCTCCTTTTTAAACTGCTCCAACACATCTCTGAAAAACCTTGCAAAGCCGTTTTTCTCCTCGTACTGAGGTCTTTCCGAGTCGTAGCAGTACTCGCCGTTTTCGATGTATTTCGAGAGGCTGTCCAGCGGATAGCCCTCCACCCGCTTTTCGTGCGGGACAGAGGTTATCAGAAACGGCTGCCAGCTGATTTCGTCCGAAAACTCGGTGAAGATATTCCCCTCGTCATACACGAAGCATATCGCATTACGGTAGCGTGAGGTGATATCTCCGTACTTTGCGGCAAGTCCGCCGTAGTATTCTATCATCTCGTCGTCGGTAAGGTGCTTTCCGTTCACATTCCTGACGTGAACTTTAGGAGAAAACTCTGGCAGGCTATCGAAATACAGCCCGCTGTCGCAGGAAAAGACAGGCATCCCGAATGCCTTGTAATACGCCATAGCCTTCTGCTGTGCATTCTGGAGCGGGGTATCTCCCGTTTCGGGGACATCGGGGATATCCGCTCCCAGCTCGTTAAGGGAGATAAGCTCTATATCAAGCCCCGAAAGCCACTCACGCATGCTGCTGAGCTTTGCGGGGTTTGTTGTTCCGTATAATATCTTCATAGCTGTCACCTTTTTATCTTTCACGGACATGGCAGGGTCACCCGTGTCCCTGCGCTGCCGTCAGTTGTCCTGAAGCTCCTTTATCTTGTCACGCAGGAATGCCGCATGCTCGAAGTCAAGCAGCTTTGCCGCCTTTTTCATCTCGGCGGTGTACTGTGCGATGAGCTTTTCACGCTCTGCCTTGGGCAGCCACTTCCTGCCCTTCTTTCCATGGGCGGAGCTGCC
>JAFSHE010000314.1 GCA_017440445.1 Oscillospiraceae bacterium
CTTATCTGCTCCGTATTGTGCGGCGGAGTATATCACCCCGAAATTTCACGTAATGAGTTGGAATGCTGGGCAGGATCGCCCATCCACAGCGTGAATTATGTGGAGTGTCACGATAACCTCACCCTCAGCGATAAGCTGAGGCTCTCCATGCCGAAAGCGGACGAAAATGAGCTTATCCGTATAAACAGACTTGGCGCAGCACTGGTATTCCTCTCGCAGGGAATACCATTCTTCGCACTCGGACAGGAGATACTGCGCTCCAAACCCGAAAACGGCGGTTTCTCCCACAACAGCTACAACTCTCCCGACAGCGTAAACTGCATAAAGTGGGACGATGTCACGAAAAACCGCAGCACGATGGAATACTACCGAGGACTTATCGAGATACGGAAAAAATTTCCCGAAGTTCGCATGAAAACGGCGGCTCAGGTAAGAGAGATTCACTTTGAATATCTTGCAGGTGCAGCATTCGCTGCGCATATAGGCGGGCTTCTGCTGATAGTAAATCCTCACCGCAGAAACGCCGCAATAAAACTTCAGGGAGAATACGAGATACTTGCAGACGGAGAGCGTGCGGGGGCTTCAGCATTCGGGCTGGTGAAGGGCAGGACATCTGCTGCTCCGCAGAGCATACTTCTGCTCAGACGTCTGTCTTGACATAATGTGAAATCTCTGATATACTAAAAAACGGAAAAAGGAGGCAGAAAAATGGCGAATAACAACAATAAATTCGATCTAAAAAAAATAATAATCCCTGCAATAGTATTCATTCTTGCGATAATATGCGGAATAGTGTTCATGGGTGACTGGGACGCATTCCTCGGCGGTGCGGACAGCTCAGTCACAAGCGGATATTCAAGTATTGCTGACAGCAGCGATGCGAAGGAAGAAAGCTCGCTCCCTGCAGAGATAACCACAGCTCCCACGGAGGACAGCAAGCCTCAGCAGACCACTTCCAATGCTCCGCCGCAGACTACGACCACACCCGCAACAACTACTACGGCGACCACCACGACCCCTGCAACTACCACCGCTCCACCCGAGGAGCCGCAGGAAGAACCCTTTGAGTGGTTTGAGTTCAGGAATTACTCCACATACGAAAGTCACTACGAGAAGCACGGTCACGAATTCACCCATCTTTTCGGAGAGATAACCATGGAGGAGTATCTGGAGCATGCAAACGAGCTTATCAACAGCGATGCGGACGATATCCTGAACAAATACGACGAGGACGGAGATTACATGTATTTCCGTAAATCCACAGAGGAATTCCTGGTGCTGTCAAAGGACGGATACATAAGGACATACTTCATCCCCACAGCGGGAATAGATTACTGGAACAGACAGTGAGGTTAAAATATGAGTGCAAACAGACCATGCCAGTGCTGCGGATGCTTTACAGTCGGCAGTGAATACGATATATGCCCTGTATGCTTCTGGGAGGATGACCATTATCAGAGCGAATGTCCTGACTGTGCAGGCGGCGCAAACAGCATCAGCCTTATCGAGGCAAAGAGGAACTACAAGGAATACGGCGCCTGTGAAGAACGTCTGGTGAGATTTGTCAGACCGCCAAGACCTGAGGAGCTTCCGTAATGCAGTAATCCAAAAACATATAAAAATAGCGTTCCTAACGGAACGCTATTTTTATATGTCTGTGTTGAATGAAAAAGATTTCTGCAGCAAAACAAAAGGGGATATACCTGCGACGGTGAGCGGTTTTCGCAATAGCGAAAATGAAATGCCTTAAGGGCATTTCAAGCCGAGCCGTTGCCATTTTAAAAAGAGCGTTCCATTCGGAACGCTCTTTTTAAAATCTGGTACGGGTGACAGGACTTGAACCTGCACGATTGCTCGCTAGAACCTAAATCTAGTGCGTCTGCCAATTTCGCCACACCCGCATATATAGTTCAAACATGACCGAGTATTATTTTATCACATATTTCCGTAGATGTCAAGCATTTCACAAAGAAAAAGGACAGAGAAAAAACTCCTCTGTCCTTTTACGATAACCTTAGCTGACAGATCTTGCAGCTTTATGCTTTGCCCATAATCCCTTTTTAGGACGGTCAATATGAGCTGAGCTTACCGAATCAATGACCACTTGGTCACGGGTGCTGTCGAAATCTCCGTCAAAGAATACCTCTGCAATAGTATTCTGCGCAAGCTCCCTGATAATATTCATCGGACGTCTTATGCCAAGGCTTCCGAAGGAAATATCAAGCAGCTCCTCCACAGCATTGTAGCTGAGCTCTATCTGCACATCTATCTCCCCGGAGATCATCTTTGCCTTGCTGTACAGCACACCACGCATATCTTCTCTAGACAGTCTGCGGAAATTCACGACCTGCGCCATTCGTCCCGCAAGCTCCTCCTGCATACCGAAATCGATCATATCCTGGATGGTGATATCCGAATATATCTCCTCGGAGCTGTCTGTGACGGGTTCCTCCACCGCTGTGATATCTGCGGCAAAGCCTATCTGACGGTGCGGCACGGTCTTTTTTCTGCCTCTTTCGCTGCGCAGGCTCTGAAACGCTCCCATAAGCACGAACATGGTAAGTCCCGAGTCGAAATCCCGTCTTGTTTCACGGTATTCCACCTTTACCTGACTGCCTTCTATCATGGTAAGCAGATTTGCCTGAATGGCTGCGTTGATGTCCGCTCCACGGCTGCCGTAGCTTGGTACGAATTTCTTATCCGCCTCATCAAGAAAGCATATTCCGAGGCCGCCGCCTCTGGGACATTCCTCATATATCCGTTGCGGGATAGTATTCACGTTATCGCCCTTGTAGCCTGATTCGGTTATCTGGCTGAGGTCTATCTGCACAACGGGTATCGGTATCTTATACAGCGAAAACAACGCCTTTATCGTTCTGAAAAACTCGGTCTTTCCCGAGCCGCTGGGGGCGGTGAGCATCCAGCTGTTTGCATTGAAATTCTCTCCCTTTGCAACGCTCTGGAGATAGCTGTATATCTGATATACAGCCTTTTTAAGCTGCACGCCCTGTCCCTGCACTCTCTGCTGACAATAGGAAAGCATAACATCAGGCTTCAGTATTTTAAGAGCCTCACGTACCTCTCCGACAGTGGCAGTATCCTTTATAGGGTCGTTAAGCTTTAGCGGTGTTTCAGCACGGTCCTTTTTGTCCGACCTGATCGTTTTGTCAGACAGACCGACAGACTTATGATCACGGATAAATCTGCACATGCGATCAATGCTAACCCTTGCCGCAAGAGTGTAATACTCGAAAGTAAATCCCCATTTGGAGGGTAAGCTGTCATCCTGAATAACGCCTAATATATTCTTGTTTTTATCCAGAATATAGTATAGCTCCTTTACGATGGGACGTATCCTGCGGAATTGCTGCTCAAAGCGCTCCAGTACATGCTCATCCTCCGCAACGGTCTTTACGGGCAGTATATCCGAGGGCGGACAGATAATGGCAGAAAGGCTGTCATTTCCGACCTCCAGTACGGGGAGAGCTACAAGCTCCGCAAACTTATTGGGAGTAAGGTCGCTGTACTTTATCTCCTCCACCACATCAAGCTCTCCGCACTGACCTAAGGCATACGCACCCTTCGGCAGCGCATAGAAGCCCCATTTATCAACGACAAGATGCGCAATATTATTCTCCTGTACATGATATCTGATATACGGATACTGATTAAGCGTATCGTTCTGTAACTCGTATTTCTTCATATCCATGCAGCTGCTGCAGTATTCCTCTGCAACGCCGCAGTTTCTTCGGTAGATGATATCGTTTGTATGCGGCTTTTTTCCGCAGGTCTTACATTCATTTACGGAAAAGATCACATCTGTTGTTTTCATGGTGCATCTCCTTTTCAGTAGCCTTATATTGTAATGTCATTATACAATATAGCTTTCTTACCCACAATGACCATGATGTAATAACCCGATTATTCCGATTTCGGACACATTTTGTCTCTATATCACATGTCAAACTTTGACGGATGATGTATCATTTCTATCATATCATTACAGAGGAGCAGAAGGTCCTGACCTCTGTGATCGTATATCAGGAAAAGCATCCACACATACCACTCACGGCTTGACATCGTCAGCTTGAAGTTTACTTCCCGCACGAACTCCTCATCACCTGCGATGCTGAAATTCAGCAGGCTTTCTATGCGATGACGAACAACTATGCGCTCATTTTTTCCGCTGAGCATTTCGTTGTCCGATCTCATCTTATCCATATCAGCATAGATAACGTTCCGATAGGATGTTATATGTCTGAAAAAAGCCCAATCCTCATTCGTTTCGGGATATCTGAGGGCAGAGTACCTCTCCAGCTCAGCGGTGACAGTTTCCTTATCCAACTCGGAAAGCTGCCTGAAAAGCTCTATCCCGTAAGACAGGTGCTTAAAACTGAACTCAGTTCTGAAATCTGTTTCCGCAGCTAAGGTACTGTCATAGAATGCTCCGAAATTATCCAGCAGAAAGGACTGCATCCTCATCGGCATGGACATAATATACTCCACAGCCTCTCTTGAACCCTGCTCGCCCAGCTCAGGCTCATCATCTCCGTAAAAACAGTCTGCGTCTTCCTCATAAAGCAGGCGCTCAAGATATGCGGCTGTACCGAAATGCGCCGAGCTGATACCTCCGCCAGGTCTGCACAGCCTGTAAAACGCCCTTAATATATCATACTGTATCTTAGTATCAGGCTTTTCAGCGCAGCAGGTATACATGCTGATATTCTTCTGACGCTTGCCTATATGCTCTGCAAGCTGCGCCTGCGTTATCACTCCCTTGAATTCCTTAAGGAGAGATTCCAGCAGCATAGCAAATATATCAGAGGGAATATGCTTGTAACCGTTATATTCGGACAGCAGACGGATATGCTCCTCTATCGCTGCACGGCTGTCGGGAGATGGAGTCGTTTCACCGTTTGCGTATCTTCTTACAGTGCGCTCGTTAAGTCCTATGGCAGTACCCAGCTCATCACAGCTTATACCAAGCTCCGATAGATGATACGAAAGCCATTCACCGTATTTTCTGCGCTCATTCATCTGTTCTCTTGTGAGTGTCATAGCAGCCCCTCCTTTTTCAGATGTTCCCAGTATACCATACAGAAAAATCTTTTGCAAGGCATGTTTGGAATGTGGCGGATATCCCGATTACGGACATTATACAAAAAGGGGCTGAACATCTGCTGTCAGCCCCGAAATATTATCTTCATCCCACATTCTGCCTGATAGTACCGTTCCATTCAAGAAACTCCATAAGGCGCTTATCCATAAGCGAATAGCCATGGCGGTAGAACGCTGTAACCTTGTTGCTGTCACGCTCAAACTTTGAGATAGGCTCTATCTCGGGACGGATTATAAATGCCCTGCCATCCTTCTGTGCCTGCTCCATAATACGTGCTGTCTTTTCATAGTTCTCAACACGGTTCATGCAAGCCTCCACAAAGGCGGGATAGTCCTTGTACATGGCATTGATAACGCTCCTGAATTTGCGATAATCGGTGGGAGCAACGTTACTTTCAGGCTTTGTCAGCACTATCACCACCTTATCGCAGCCCTTTTCAAAGGCACGCTCTATCGGGATGGAGTCCGCTATGCTGCCGTCAAGATAATGCTTGCCGTCCATCTCCACAGGCTCGCACAGCATAGGCACTGAGCAGGTAGCCTTTGCAATGGTAAGCAGCTTTCTCTCCTCGCTGTTTTCCGAGAAATACTCTGCACTGCCCGTTTCACAGCAGGTGCAGACATACTCAGACTCTATATCGCTGCCAAAGTATGTATTAAAATCAAACGGGAACTGCTTATAGGGATATTCATAGCACATCTTGTCAAGGTTTATCACCTTTTTGCTTTCGAAAAACTGACGGAGTCCGTAATATGCCTCTGCTTTCGGAGCGTTTATCAGACGTGCAGTTCTTCCTATCTGTCGGGAGATATATCCCATGGCGTTTCCGCCGCCTGCGGAAACTCCGATAACGTAAGGAAGATATATACCGTTTTCCATAAGGCGGTCAAGAACTCCCGCAGTGAATATCCCTCTCACTGCGCCGCCCTCCAGTATCAGACCTGTTTTCGTTTTTATCACCAAGCCTTCCTTAGCTGTCAATATATAGTTTATCTATGATACAGTTTATCATGATAAAATTAACTTTTTGTAAACTTTACAATATAGATCGTCGATTTGTTCTTGGCATTGACCTTTTCTGCTGTTTATGCTATAATTTACTGGCTACATATCGGAAAATGCGAGGGAGAAAGACATGAAAAAGATAATGGTGATAGGCTGCCCAGGAAGCGGTAAAAGTACCTTTTCCAGAGCGTTACACGAAAAAACAGGTATTCCGCTCTTTCATCTTGATATGATGTACTGGAACCCTGACAGGACAACTGTTGAGAAAGCTGTTTTCCGCAAACGGTTGGCAGATACGATACAAAGAAACGAATGGATAATCGACGGCAATTACGGTTCTACAATAGAGTTAAGATTACAGGCGTGCGATACTGTATTTTTTCTGGACTACCCATCAGATATCTGTCTGCATGGCATCATGGAAAGGCGGGGCAAGCCACGTACCGATATGCCGTGGATAGAAAACGAGGATGAAGAAGATACCGAATTCATCGGATTTATAAAGAATTTCAATTCCGTCAGCAGACCGAACATAATTGAATTGCTGGACAGGTATTCCTACAAGGATATTTATATTTTCAAAAGCAGAAACGAGGCAGATGGATTTCTGAATAAAATATAAAAAGCTCCGCAGATGATATCGCATCTTCTGCGGAGCAGTTTTTAACTGAATACTTATCTGTAAAATGTGTCGGCAAGATCTCTGAGCTTTGCCGCTTTGGCAGAGGAATTCGCACCCTGTTTCATGCGCCAGTTCCAGTTGCCGCCGAGAGTGGAGGGGACATTCATCCTGCCCTCCTTGCCAAGTCCGATGACATCCTGCATAGGGATGATGGCAAGACATGCGGGAGAGGAGTACACGTTCCTTATAAAGCACATGTTCATACGCTCAAACAGGCGGGGCTGAAGATATCTCTTTGCCATGGCACGGGATTTATCGTCTGCCTCCCTGTACCACTGCATGATGGTAGCGTTATCGTGGGTTCCTGTATATGCAACACAGTTCTCGGGATAGTGATGGGGAAGGTGATCGTTATCGCTGTTTTCGGGGTTGAAGCCGAACTGAAGCACCCTCATTCCCGGGAATCCGCTGTCCTTTAACAGCACCTTTACGCTGTCGAAGATATCGCCTAAGTCCTCAGCGATGATATTAACATCGCCAAGGTCGTTCTTTATTGCGTTGAACAGATCCATTCCGGGACCCTGCTCCCATGTGCCGTGCTCGGCAGTGGTCTGTCCCGCAGGAATAGCGTAGTAGGTATCAAACGCACGGAAGTGGTCTATCCTCAGCATATCAAAGCAGTCGCTTGCCTTACCTATACGCTTTAGCCACCACTTGTAGCCTGTTTCCTTCATCTTGTCCCAGTTGTAGAGAGGATTTCCCCACAGCTGACCCGTCTTTGAGAAATAATCGGGCGGTACTCCCGCAACACGTGCAGGATTGCGGCGCTCGTCAAGCTCAAAAAGCTCGGGCTGAGCCCATACATCAGAGCAGTCGGGCGAAACGTATATCGGGATATCTCCGATAAGCTGGATACCGTTCTTGTTGCAGTAGCGATGAAATCTGTCCCACTGACGGTAGAAGATATACTGCACGAACTTGATGAACTTTATCTCCTCGGCAAGCTCCTTGTTAGCAAGCGCCACGGCCTCGGGCAGGCGGGTCTTGATATCCTCGTCCCACTGTGTCCAGGGCTTTCCGCCGTACTTCTCCTTGAGTGCGGTGAACAGCGCATAATCGTCCAGCCAGTCCTTTTCGTCAATGATAAAGGAGGTATATCCCACATCGTCTGTAAAGCTCTTAAAAGCCTCACGCAGGAGAGCCATCTTGGTCTTTGTCACCTTTTCGTAATCAACGTAGGAGGGGTCTGCGCCATAGTCAGCCTCCTGGCACATCTGCTTTGTGATGTAGCCGTTTTCCACCAGCTCGTCAAGGTCAATGAGCAGAGGATTTCCCGCAAAGCTGGAAAAGGGCTGATAGGGGGAATCTCCGTAGCCCGTAGGGCCTATGGGGAGCACCTGCCAGTATTTCTGACCCGCCTCCTTGAGCCAGTCAGCGAACTTTTCAGCCTCCTCACCGAATGTGCCTATTCCGTAGGGAGATGGCAGACTTGTGATATGCATTAATATTCCGCAGCTGCGCATATATGTCACTCCTTATCCTGTTATTGGTTATGTACAGCCGCATGCAGACAGATGCAGATGCGGCGGATATAATTCCATTTTTGGTATATAGATAATTATATCACTTTTCTCCCCGAAATACAACAGTTTTTTTGAAAAGGTCGGCATCATTCGTCCGAAATACGACAGAAATCAATTTCAGCCTGAGAATATCTCTCAGGCTGAATGTTTTATTTAAGAAATCCCTCAATTATCTTTGCCTCGGCTTCTTCCTCAGTAAGTCCGAGTGTTCTGAGCTTCATAAGCTGTTCGCCTGCGATCTTTCCGATCGCCGCCTCGTGTATCAGCGCCGCATCAACATGTGACGCATTAAGCGCAGGCTGAGCGTCGACTGTACCATTCTCCGCAAGGATAGCGTCACAGGCGGAGTGTCCTGTACAACGGTTGTTGCCCTCCACCACAGAGTAGAACTCCTGATGGGAGTTGCCCTTTGCAACAGAACGGGAAACAAGGTCAGCACCCGAATCCTCGCCATCAAGCTTCACCTTGAAATTGGTCACAGCCACCTCTGCGTTATCGGTCATGATACGCTCGCGCACGATAAGCTTTGCATCCTTTGCAAGCACCGCACTGGTGTTCCTTGTGGAGCGGTCAACTCCACCAAGCTGGATGGTGTCCATCTCAAGACGGGAGCCTTCTTCAAGGTAGCAGTCGGTAACAGGGTCTATCTTCTTTAATCCCTTACCTGTGCCTGTACCCACATGCTTCTCCTTATACAGCACCTTGCTGTCCTTTGCAAGAAAAAAGCGGTGGATACCGTTATGACGAGCGGTCTCCTCGCCGTCGCTGTGAACTCCGCAGCCTGCAACGATGACAACATCAGCGCCCTCGCCGATATAGAAGTCGTTATACACAAGGTCGTCCACGTTGCTGTGGGTAACACATGCGGGGATAAATACCGTTTCGCCCTTTGTGCCGGGCTTTACGGTGATAACTATACCGGGTGCGTCGGTCTTAGACTCAATAGAAACGTTCTCGGAGGACTTTCTGCCTGCGCACTCGCTGTCCTGACGGATATTATATGCACCCTTGAACTCTACCCCGTCATAATCGGAGATGACCTTCAGCAGATCGCCTGTAATGCTGTTGAAATTAACATCCATGATATCGCTCATTACTGACATACACCTCCGCTTCTTTTCGGACAGGAGCAGGTATATTCACCCTTAAGCAGTGCGGGGAGAATATCCTCCCTCGGGCCTGCCGTCCTTATCTTTCCGTTTGCAACTACGATTATCTCGTCTGCGATAGAGAGTATACGCTCCTGATGGGAGATCACCACCAGTGTTCCCTCAGTATTGTTGCGGATGTCCTCGAAGGTCTCCACAAGTCTTGAGAAGCTCCACAGGTCAATGCCTGCCTCAGGCTCGTCAAATACGGAGAGCTTCGCCTTTCTCGCAAGAACTGTTGCGATCTCGATACGCTTAGCCTCACCGCCCGAGAGTGCTGTACTCATCTCACGGTCGATGTACTCCTCAGCGCACAGACCAACCTTGCCGAGAAGCTCACACAGGGAGGTCTCCTTCAGGCTCTCGCCCGCAGCAAGCATAAGCAGATCACGTACAGTAAGTCCCTTGAAACGGACAGGCTGCTGAAATGCATACGCCACGCCACGCTTAGCACGCTCTGTTATGTTAAGGTCGGTAATATCCTCGCCGTCAAGCAGTATCCTGCCCGATTCGGGAGTTTCAACGCCCGCAATAAGCTTGGCAAGAGTGGTCTTGCCGCCGCCATTCGGGCCTGTAACAACTATCAGCTTACTGGAGGCCTTATAGCTTATGCCGTCGATAATAGGCTCGCCATTGGGAAGCTTCCAGACTAAATTCTGTAATTCAAGCACAGAAAAATCTCCTTTCGGGATATATAATACAAGGAATGTCAAAAAATTAACGCAGACAAACCTTCAATAATATATCATACCATTTTTATAATGCTTTGTCAAGAATAAAATATGCAGTCCCGTACAGAATACAGCACTTTCTGCTCATGGTATGTTTATTATCTTTTTTTGCTGAAATAGTTGAAAAAAACAAAAAGATATGCTATAATTACTACATATAGTATGTACAATGCATGCTGAAAGCCAATCAAGGCTATAAAATACAGGCAAACGGTAATAATCCAGGAAAGAGAGTATCATTATGAAATGTCCCGAATGTACCTGTGAGGAAAGCAAGGTAATTGATTCACGTCCGACCGAAAACAAGGTCCGCCGCCGCCGTGAGTGCATAAACTGCGGTCACCGATTTACTACCTACGAGATAATCGAAGAAATACCGCTTATGGTCATTAAAAAGGACAATACAATCGAGCCTTTTGACAGAGAAAAGCTGGTGGAAAGACTGTGCCGTGCTGCTGTAAAGCGCCCTGTAAAGCTTGAGACTATCGAAAATATGGTGGAGGAGGTCGCCACAGAGCTTAAAAATACTCTCCAGCGGGAGATAACCTCCGACAAGATAGGCGAGCTTGTACTGCGTAAGCTGAAGGACATCGACCATGTAGCCTATATCCGTTTTGCATCTGTTTACAGGGATTTCAGCGATGTGGACAGCTTCATGAAGATAATCTCCGAAATAACACAGGATAAGAGCGATAACTGACAATATCTGTTGTAGTATCCGCTCGTGCTAACAAACTATAAGGCGCTTCTGTCATTAAGATGGGAGCGCCTTTTTTCGTATCTGAATAAAGCTGTCCGATAATATTTACTTCTCTTTTTTGTGAAAATGGCTTGTAAAATGCCTTGTAAATGTTAGAAGTACACCATTATCGACAAAAATACACGTACAGTTGAGTTATTGTGAAAAATTTTCTTGACGGACAAAATAAAATATGGTAAAATACTTTTGTTATAAAAAAGAGTAATGGAGGAAGAAGTATGAGTGCTATTGCGATAATCGCAGGCGTAGTTGGCGGTGTGGCTGTTCTTGGTACGGCAGCTTCGTTTTACGGAGCAAACAAGCTGTATAATAAGGTCATTCCCAGACAGACAGAATGCAGGGTCGGCGCCAATGAGATGGGCGATATGTCCCAGTGGGAGGAGTACAAAAAGCTTATCCACGAAAGAAAGGACTGGCTTGGTGCAAGAGAGAGTGAGCATATCACGATAAGCTCCCGTGACAATCTTACACTGCACGCAGACCTATATCCCGCAGACGAGGAAGCAGACACCATCGTTATCTGCTCGCATGGTTACACAAGCAACGGCTGGGATTCCTGCTCTACTATCGGTGCGTACTTTGTGAAAAAGGGCTTTGACACACTTATCGTTGATAACCGTGCTCACGGAAAGAGCGAGGGCGACTATGTTGGCTTCGGTATCCTGGACAGATACGATATCCTCAAGTGGATAGAATATGTGAATGATAAATTCGGCGGCAAAAAGAACATAATCCTGTACGGAGTTTCCATGGGTGCCGCTACCGTACTTATGACAACAGGCTTTGAGCTTCCCGATAATGTGAAGGCAGTTATTGCAGACTGTGCATTTACTTCTCCTTACGATGTATTTGCGCACATCATGAAAAGAGATTATCACATGGCTGAATTCCCTGTGATGAATATAAACGACGCTATGTGCAAAAAGCATGCAGGCTATCGTTTCAAGGATTACTCCACACTGGAGGCTGTAAAGAATACAAATATTCCGATACTGTTCATCCACGGCGAAAAGGACAACTTCGTTCCTACACGTATGAGCCATGAAAACTACGAGGCTTGCCGCTCTCCCAAGGAGCTGCTGATAGTAGAAAATGCAAGCCACGCTGCAAGCTATTATGAAAACCCCGGCCTCTACGAAAGCAAGGTCGATGAATTCCTCGGCAAATACCTTAAATAAGTATAAAGAAAGGGTTCGTTTTTATGAAAGAGTTTATCGTCAATGGCACGGTAATGCAGTGCTATCCACTTACCGCAGCCCAGCGCATCCACAACTACACCATCAGATACTGTCCCGCACAGGTGCTTTGCAACGGTACAGGTCTGTATTTTCAGGCAGGTGTGGATTTCAACGTACTGAAGGAGTCCATAAAGGAAGTTATCCACAGATTTGACTCCATGCGTCTGCGCTTTATACAGGATGAGGACGGCACCGTTTATCAGTATGTAGTTCCATTTGACGAGCGTGATATCCCGCTGGTGGACTTCTCCTACTGGAAGGAGGAGGACGCTCACCGTGAAATGGAAAAGTGGACCGAGGAGCCGTTTGAGAGATACAACTCTCCCATGAACAAGATCGTTATGATACAGCTTCCCAACGGCTATAACGGCGTTTATCTCAAGGTAGACCACATGACTATGGACTCCAGTTCTCTTATCGCATTCGACCGTGATGTGATGCAGATATACTGCTCAAAGATGTTCGGTACTGAGATGCCCAAGCCCGGAATGTCCTACATAAAGCAGCTTGAAAAGGACCTCGCATACGAGAATGGCTCTGCGGCAGCCAAGAAGGACGAGGAGTTCTGGCTTGAGGAGATAAGACGTGACGAGCCTATGTATACCGACTTTACAGGCATGGGCCGTCTGCTGACGCAGCGCAGAGAGAACAACAATCCCAACCAGCGCAGCGCAATGGTAGTTTCCAAGTCTGTAAGCGCAGGTATTTCCGTATATCATCTTGAAAAGGAGCCTTCAGAGCAGCTTATGCAGTTCTGTCAGGATAACAATATCCCTATGGTCTGCCTGCTGCTGATGGGTCTCAGAACGGTTCTTTCCAAGTTCAACGACAACGAGAAGGACGTTTCCGTAAAGAGCTGCATCGCACGCCGTGGCACACTGCTTGAAAAGAACTCCGGCGGTACAAGAATACACTTCTTCCCGCTGCGTACCATCATCGAGCCTGAGACCACATTCATGGACGCACTGAAGATAATCCAGGCAGAGCAGAACAAGCTGTTCCGTCACGCAAACTACGACTCCATCGCACACACCATCGAGCGTGCAAAGTACTGGAAGCTCCAGCCCGGCGCAAGCTACGAGTGCATGAGCCTTACCTATCAGCCCCTTACACTGAAGGCACAGAAGGCCGCTCCCGATCTTCCTGACATCAATTACAGAAGCGAGTGGTACAGTAACGGTGTAGCAGGACAGCCCCTCTATCTGACAGTAATGCACCGCATGGAGGACGGCGGTCTTAACTTCAACTTTGAATACCGCCACGACGTGGTATCCGAGCATGAGATGGAATATCTGTACTATTACCTCTGCCGTGTGCTGTTCAGAGGCATTGAGGACAAGAACAGAACTGTCGGAGAGATACTTGATATGATCTGATCTCCCTGTATAAACAATTTCAATAAAACTATTAACGGAGGACAAAAACATGTTAGACCAGCTTAAGGAACTTATCGTAAATTACGTTGAGGTGGACGCTGACTCCATCACTGAGGATTCCAGATTTATCGAGGATCTGGGCTTCAACTCCTACGACTTCATGAGCCTTCTCGGCGAAGTCGAGGATACCTTCGGAGTACAGGTAGACGAAAACGAGGTAGTAAAGCTTTCTACCGTAGGAGATGCACTCAAGTATTTTGAGACACTGAAATAAGAGGTGTGGAATGGACAAAACATCTATCAAGACATTACAGGACCTTGTAAAAAATGCCGCTGAAAGCTACGGCGAGGGAATCTTCGTCAGGGAAAAGGACGGCAAGGATATTGCTGAAACATCCTTTGCAAGGTTTTTTGAAAACTGCGGACGTGTAGCCGCATATCTCAACGAGGTACTTGGCGGTGAAAAGGTACATGCATCCATCATCGGACTTACCTGCTCCCAGTATCTTACCGCATATTTCGGAACAGTGCTTAACGGCAACATTACTGTACCGCTGGACGCTCAGCTTGCTCCCGCAGATATCATCGACCTTGTTGACAGAGCAGATGTAAATGTGTTCTTCTTCGACAAGCGTTACGAGCCTATGCTTCCTGCAATCAAGGCTTCCTGCTCCAAGATAAAGGCTTTTGTTTCTCTCCAGCCCTGCGAAAGCGCAGATACATGCATTTCCGATATTCTTGAGAAGTATGCTCCCGCAGGGCTTATTCCCTACTCGGAGAACGAGCTTGCATCCATCGTTTACACATCCGGCACAACAGGCAAGTCGAAAGGCGTTATGCTGACCCACGCTAACTTCATCGACAACACCATGTGCCAGGATAACGAAAGCTCCCCCGAGGAGTCGCTGCTCAGCGTGCTGCCTATCCATCACTGCTACTGTTTTTCCTGCGATATACTTCTGTCGCTGAGATACGGTACAACAGTATGCGTAAACGACTCGATGATGAGAATTGCACAGAATCTCAAGCTGTTCCAGCCTTCGTTCATCCTGCTGGTTCCCATGATCGCTGAGACCATTTACAAGCAGATAATGGCAGCGTCAAAGGCAAAGCAGCTTCCTCCCAAGGTCATAGCTCAGGCATTCTTCGGCGGCAGATTAAAGGGTATATACAGCGGCGGTGCGTATCTTGCTCCCGAGCTTGTAAGCGGCTACCTTGAGATGGGCATCCCGATAGCACAGGGCTACGGCATGACAGAGTGTTCTCCCAGAATTTCCACTGCGATGTTCAACGACATCAGCACTGCAGGCGATGTAGGACGTATAGTAAACGGCTGCACAGTAAGGATAGTTGACGGCGAGATAACCGTAAAGAGCGGCTCTGTAATGAAGGGCTACTACAACATGCCCGCTGAAACAGCAGAGGCTATCGACGCTGAGGGCTGGCTGCACACAGGCGACCTGGGATATGTGGACGAGACCACCAACCGTCTGTTCATCACAGGCAGAAAGAAGAACCTTATCATTCTCAGCAACGGCGAGAATGTTTCCCCTGAGGAGCTTGAAAACAAGTTTGCTATGATAGATATCATCAAGGAGCTTCTGATATATGCAGAGGATGGAGTTATCACAGCCGAGATACTTCCCAATACCGATATCTGCCCCGATATAAACGAGGCTGTAAAGCAACTTCACGATATCATCGACGAGGTGAATAAGACTCTCCCCTCCGCAAAGACAATCCACCGTCTGCGTGTACGTGATACAGAGTTTGACAAGACCACATCCAAGAAGATAAAGCGCAACCAGACCACCCGTGGCGAAGTAAAATAATACTCAGTTAAATAACAAAAAGAGCGTGATAAATTTCACGCTCTTTTGCTGTTTTATACGATGCTGTTAATTTCCGTTGTACTCGGCAAGTACGATATCTATTTCAACCTCTCTGTCACGGCCGAGCGCATCGGAGCGCACTACTGTGACCTTAACGGTATCGCCGGGACGCTTGTCGTTATCAGCGAGTATCTCGCTTACCTCGCTTACGGAGGTGACTGCAACGCCCTCTACCTTGGTAACTGTATCGCCTATCTGAAGGTCGCTCTTTGCAACGGGCAGATCCTGATCTATTTCCGAGATATACAGGCCGGGAGTCATGCCACGCACTGCCGCAACATAATCGCTGACCTGAAGGCAGGTAACGCCGAGGATAGGACGTCCTGTTACATATCCAAGAGAAATAAGGTCGTCTATAACAGACTTTGCCTCGTTTATAGTTATTGCAAAGCCAAGGCTTTCTGCATAATCATTGACAAGCTTTTCGTTTACAACACCTACTACCTCGCCGTACATATTGAACATCGCACCGCCCGAGTTTCCGCTGTTGATGGGAGCGTCGGTCTGGATACTGGGAAGCGACCAGTCGCCGCTTGAAAGCTGTCTGTTAAGTCCCGATACGATACCCTTGGATACGGAGGTTTCAAGTCCCATGGGATTTCCGATAACGACCACATCATCACCGAGATGAAGCTCATCGGAGTTACCCAGCACTGCCGCCTGAAGTCCCTTTGCATCTATCTTGAGCACCGCAAGGTCGGTATCTGTATCGCTGCCAAGCACCGTTGCCTCATATTCCTGTACTACGCCTGTGCCCTCAACAGGGTCGGTGGTGGTAACATGGACTACAAACTTTACTCCGCTGTCAATAACGTGTGCATTGGTAAGGATGTATCCGTCGCTTGAAATAACTATTCCGCTTCCCGCACCGTACAGGACAGGCTCTTTGGAGTTGGTAACAAATCCGTATCCAGCGATAGATGAGGGGTCAACGTATGTTTCGATATACACTACCGAATCACGCACCGCCGCCACAAGGTCACGGGTGTAGGTGAATGTACCGTCCGAATTGAACTCCGCCTCGGCGCTCACATTATGGGAGATAGTTACACCCGACTGAAGTTCATTAAGCGTGGGACGGGATTCGCCTGTATTTCCGCCCGCACCGCCTGCATTTGAGGAGTGGTCGGGCTTGTTGCTGTCGGATACATTTCCCGAGGAGCTGCCGCCCTGCTGCTGAGTGATAGCAGACTGCATGCTTTTGGATGCGAGGAAAGCTCCGCCGAAGCCTGCACCGCCTCCTATGATAGCGACAGCGGCTATCATAGCGATGACCTTGCCTGCGCCGTTCTTTTTGCGTACAGTCTTAACAGGCTGCTGAGGTGATGGCGTCGCCTGGGGGGCAACCGTTGCCTGGGGGGTACCCTGAGGGTAATATGCCTTATGCTGTGTATCATTCACAGGAGAGCCTGTATAAATATTATTGTTATTGCTGTTATTATCGTACATCTTATCACATTTCCTTTCGGTCGTGTCAATTGTTTGGCTTATGGTCTAAGTATAACGGCACAATGTGTAAATAGTGTGAAACAAAATTGATTAAATTATTAAAAAAATGTTTATTTTCTCTGCCGAAAATGTGAGCGATACTGTTTCTGATGCTGAATAGCTTCTGCACCGATTTGATATCAGAAGCCGAATACAGCCTTCAGCGCAAACCATATCGGAGGAACAAGCAGTGCGGGCAGCATGTTTATTGTTTTCATGTTCTTTATTCCGAGGATGGATATTCCCGAGGCGGCGATAAGAAAACCTCCCACGAGGGATATCTCGGTCATCATTCCACCGTTGAGTACAGGGGCGAGCCAGCCTGCGCACAGATATATTCCGCCCTGCCACAGAAACAGCACTCCCGCCGCCAGCATCATACCGAAGCCGTATGTAGAGGCAAGTGCCATCGAGGTAACAAGGTCAAGCGTAGCGTTCGTGAAAAGAAATGTATTATCCCCGTACAGTGCCGCATTTATTGGACCGAGGATGGACAGCGTGCCTATACAGAACATCAGTATTCCTGTCGAAAGCCCCTGTCCCAGCTGCGGTGCGCCGTTTTCGCTCTCCTTTTTTGAAAATCTCCCCACAAGAGAATTGAAGCCCTTATCGATATCAATGATATTTCCGAGCAGACTTCCCAGTGCAAGGCTTACGATAAATAAAACGGGATATTCGCTCTTGGGCATGTTAGTACATATCGAGTTCACGCCTATTCCAATCGCCGCAAGTCCCATGGCGTTATACAGAGCGTCACGGTATTTGTCTTTTATTCCCTTTTTGAGAAGTCCGCCGATAAGCGAGCCGATAAGTATAGTTCCTGTGTTTACAAGTGTTCCGATCATTTATTTGCCTCTTTATTTTTCAGTATAATAATATGCAAGGATAAGCTCTGTCACTCTGTCGTAGCTTAGTGCGCCGTCCTCAACTCCCTGCACCTTTATAAATGTGTCGTTGACCTCGCCTGCTACATCCCACGGTTTGATATCAGTGCCGTCGGGAAGCTCTATCACCTGCGTGGCAAAGCGGTCGATAAAATTATTGTTTGCCGCAAAATCCGCACGCATTCCATCGGTAACGACGCTCTGCGATATCTCCCACATTTCAATGTCGTAGTTGAACAGCGCATTTGAGCAGAACATGAATGCCTCCATATATCCCGAATAGCGGTACTCGGGATAATCACTGTTGATACACGCAAGAAATGCGTAGAAATTGCACTCATCCTCAAAGGCTATACCTCGTGAGTGTGCCGACTCGTGCGCTGCAGTGTAGGGAATACCGTAATCAGGCTGCTCGATGTTCACGTTACATTCGGCAAAAAAAGGAAAATACATTCCGACTATGCCCGTATACGACCATAGATAGGAAAGCTGTACAGGCTTCTGTCGCCATACGCTCGTCCACAGCCACGGATATTCCGCAACAAGCTTGTCATAGCCGTTTCCTGCCCTTGAAAGCTCGGTAAACATATCCTCGGTAAATATGTATGCCTCGTTACTGTCAGTAAGCTCGGAGCGGGCTTCGGCAGCCTTTTCGCCAAGATGAAGGCATACTGCCAGCAGCTGCTCTGCGTTTTTTGGAGAGGTATCAAGCTCCAGCAGCTCAGCTGCGGTCTTTCGATAATAATTCGCACCATGACATATCATATACATAAGTACGGCAAAGGATAGAACTCCGCACACGCAGCGCACGCCCTTTGCAGCGGTCTTTTTTTTGTTATCAGAGTGCTTCATGCGATTTACGAACAGCACTATCACCAGTATCAGCAGCGGAAGTGCAAGGATCACCAGCAGCTCCGTAAGCGAAAACGGCAGCAAGGATGTTACAAACCCAAGTGGTACGGTAACTATCTTGAAAAGTCCTCTTGAAACCACGTATTCCGTAAAATCGGGAAACATA
>JAFSHE010000315.1 GCA_017440445.1 Oscillospiraceae bacterium
GGAAATTCGGCAGGACAAGGCTGCAGCAGCTCGTAGCGCTGCAGGTGGGTGGAAAGTCACTGTATCAGACATTAAAGGAAAATCTGCTGTATTCCGCATTCCGTAACAGCGGCGCAGAGGAATTCGTGTCGCTGATAGAAAGCGCAAGAGAAAAGTCTGCGGAGATGTCGCTTTCTGACGCAGTTGCGATGATATGCGAAGACAGCGGCTATGAGAAATATATCCGTGAGCAGGGCGACATGGAGCGTTTTGAAAACCTGTCGGAATTCAAGCGTATCGCTATGGAGTTTGAGAAAGGCTACGGCGAGGAGGTAACGCTGAAAGACTTCATCAACCATATCTCCTTGCAGGCAGAGGATGACGAGGCTGAAAGCGACAGAGTAAAGCTGATGACGGTACACGCCGCAAAGGGACTTGAATTCCCGAATGTGTTTGTTGTGGGACTTTCGGAGGGTATATTCCCGTCCTACAAGTCGATGGAGGAGCGCAAGATTCTCGGACTTGAGGAGGAGCGCAGGCTGTGCTATGTTGCGATAACAAGGGCGGAGCAGCGGCTGTTTCTGATGGACAGCGAGGGTTTCACACCTAATGGAAAGCAGAAGCTGCCGTCACGCTTCCTGCGTGAGATAGGTGAGGAGAATTACAGACGCATTGGAGCAATATCAAAGGAGCTGCAAAGCAGCGCAGACCGCTTCGCAAGGGAGATATGCGGCGATGCGGCTGTACCACAGAAGGACGTGGGCGAAAAGATAGTTCACCCTGCATTCGGCGAGGGAGAGATAGTAGGCATAAGCGGAAACAGCTACCGTGTGAAATTCAGCAAGCTGTCAAGCGAGCGCAATATCTCGGCGGATTTTGTGGAGCGTTTCAGAAATAAGGGCGCAGAGCCTGTTACAAAAAAGACAGAGCAGGCAATGCCGCACTCTGAGCCAGCGAAAACCGAGCAACCTCCAATCATCGTGCATCAGCTAATAGAACCGATACCCGAAGAAAAAATCGATATTTCCGTGGAAATAAGCGAACCTATACCTCCACCTCCAGGAAAAGATGAGCGTCCCGACCTTTCGGGTTACGACAATTTGTGGGAGCGCGACGATGTGCCGCATTCGGGGTGGTACTGTGAAGACGTTATCGACCTCGGCAAGCCTGTCGGCGTATGCGAGATGTGCGGATATCACATCATCAGGTATGTACACAGAATGAAGCATGCCGACTATTTTAAGACAGTAGGTGCAGGCTGTGTCTGCGCAGGTCGCATGGAGGGCGATGTGGAGGCTGCGAAGAAGCGTGAGCAGGATTTCAAGAACAGGCAATCACGCAGGAATACCTTTGTCACGCGCCCGTGGAAGGTCTCCAAAAACAACAACCGTTATATCAAGGTGAATGGACGACTTGTAGTGCTGTATTATGACGATAAACGTAAATGCTGGAGATATTCGATAGATAAGGTGTTCGACAAGGGCAGCTATCCAACATCTGAAGCTGCTATGGAAGCAGCTTTTGATGAGCTGGACAGGCTGAAATAAGCTTAAATGGGCAAGGCAGGGGATTATTTCCCTGTCTGTTTTATAATTGTGCTGAAAACAAGAATAATTCGGAAAACGACGTGTGTGTAATGCATGAACTTGTGCAGAAGATTGATTTCATGAAGGCAGATCTGACTCCTTGAAGTTTATGTCGTCCCACTGTGAAGCAGGATATCGTATTATTGATACCTATCACGAGCAGCCGAGGCGGTTCCTTTGCGGATGTTTTCAGCTATATCAGACGGCATGATGAAGCGCTTATGCGTAAGCAGATAGAGTGCTTGCCTACTGAAAGAATGATAGCTGATTGCATATCAACCCCTGCGAGTACTAGATGAATTGTTTTATCCGATTATAATTTGCTGAGGTTGAAAAAGAAACGATCACATGATTATTATCCAAACCTGCCTCTGAGTTTCTCCAGTGCACGTTTTTCAATCCTCGAGATATA
>JAFSHE010000316.1 GCA_017440445.1 Oscillospiraceae bacterium
GATGACTATTTCAAGCTCGTAGCCCTGCTCTACAAGGTCGTCCTTAACTTGTTCAAGTATCTCGCCGTGAGGAGTTGATGTTGCTCCCACAACGAGCTTTTCAAGCGTATCCGATACAGACTGCTCTGTCTTGGAGGTATCGGTCTTATTAGAAGAACTGTCATTGTTTCCGGAGCAGCCTGTAACGGATGCAGCAAATGTCAGTGTAAGTAAAAGTGCAATAGTCTTATTAAGCTTTTTCATGATTAAAAATTCCTTTCAATATATAAATTATATGTTGGTCTTATGGATGATGTTACTGAGGTCAACATCGGCACATTCGACCATATCGATAATTTGCTCTGACGAGCTTTTCAAATAGATCCTGCATTATATTGCCTCCTTTATCTTATGCGCTTATCTGTTTTGCGCGCTATAAGCATACCAAGCTCCTGTATTATCTGCACGATAATGATCGTAAGTATCACGCATACCCAGATGATATCATCGTTGAAGCGCTGATAGCCGAAGCTTACAGCTATCATTCCAAGACCACCTCCGCCGATTGTTCCTGCCATCGCGGAATATCCGAGTACCGTCACCAAAGATATCACACTGCCGACGACGAGCGAGGGCTTCGCCTCGGGAATAAGCACCTTCAGGATAATGCCGAGATCTGATGTTCCCATTGACCTTGCCGCTTCGATAACGCCTGCGTTAACCTCTTTGAAGGATGACTCCGTCATTCTCGCCACATAGGGAGCGGCTGCTATGACCAGTGTGACTATCATCGCCCGATTTCCGAGGCTCGTGCCTGTTATAAGCTTCGCAACAGGCAGCATTGCAACCATCAGTATAACGAACGGGATGCTTCGGAAGATGTTCACGACAACACTGACAATGCGATAAAGCCATGCTATCGGATGTATTCCGTCCTTTGCAGTGACATTCATCAAAACGCCCAGCGGAAGCCCTATGAGATATGAGAAAAAAGCGGAGATAAACGTCATATATACCGTTTCCCATATTCCGTCCAGTAACGTTCCCTTTTCCCACAGCTGTAAAAGCAGGTCAGACATCTATATCCCTCCGTTCAGTATTTCGCTATAGCATAGCTTGCTATTATCAAGATGATTCAGCACCCTTGCTGTTATATCCGCATCATCGGGAAGCTGCAAAAGCATCTGTCCGTAAGCCTTTCCGCCAATATCCTCCGTTTCGGCTTTCAGAATATTCAACGGCGCACGGCAGGCAAGTATCAGATCTGCGATAACAGGCTTGTATGAGCTTTCCCCGTCAAACACTATGCGTATCACCTTGCCGCTCCTTATCTCGTCTGCGGTTTCAGATACAGGAAGTATCAGCTTTCTTGCTATCTCCGACTGCGGTGAAGCAAAAAGCTCGTGCACCGCTTTTATCTCTGCGATCTTACCGCCGTCAAGAACAGCCGCCCTGTCGCATATACTTTCTATCACCTTCATCTCGTGAGTTATCACGATGATGGTCACTCCAAGCTCTCGGTTTATCCTTTTCATAAGCTCCAGGATAGAGCGCGTGGTGTCGGGGTCGAGTGCACTGGTTGCCTCATCACAGAGAAGATATTTCGTTTTTGACGCCAGTGCCCTTGCGATAGCTACGCGCTGCTTCTGTCCACCCGAAAGCTGCGAGGGGTAAGCGTTCTCCTTATCCGAAAGTCCCACAAGTGCGAGAAGCTCTCTTGCTCTTTTGACAGCCTCCTGTCTGGGTGTTTTGGCTATCTCCAGGGGAAAGCATACATTTTTCAGCACATTTCTCTGCTCAAGGAGATTGAAGCTCTGAAATATCATTCCGATGCTTCTGCGCTTTTTCAGCAGCTCCTTTTTGGTGAGCCTGCCAAGCTCGTCGCCGTCTATGATGACATCACCGCTTGTCGGCGTTTCGAGATAGTTTATACATCGCACCAGTGTGCTTTTTCCTGCGCCCGACAGACCGATTATCCCGAACACCTCTCCGTCGTTTACCGTAAGGCTGACATCAGATAATGCGGTAAATTTGCCTGTCGCTGCGCGGAATGTTTTGCTGAGCCCTTTTATTTCGATCATATTATTTATTCCGCCTTTATTAGTTTGTTGTAGATCGCGCTCGCAAGTGCCCTATGACCAATCTTGTCAAGATGCTCGCGGTCAGCTTCCGAGGGAGCTGCATAGTCGGAAGCGGAGAGAAATCCGCAGCCTGCTTTCTCAGCGACCGCATAATAAGCTGCTTTAAGCTCTCTGGAAAGACTTACGGATCGCTGATCGAACTCCTCGTCGTAGCCTTTCTCGCCTACTCCATCGGCAAGGTGTATCGGTGATATCAGCAGTATCCTTGTTCTGCTGCTGTACTCCTTCACCTGCTCAATAAGCTTTTGTACGCCCTCTGCTATCCTTGCCGAGGTATTATTGTAGCAGATTTTGCAGTCGTTCGTGCCAAGCATTATTATCACATACTCGGGAGTGTGGCTTTCCAAAAGGAAAGGAAGAACATCGCTGCCTTTGCGTCCTGCTCTGTATTTGTCCTCGAAATCGGTAGTTCTGCCACATAGGCCTTCTTCATCAATGCGTATTCCGAGTGGCTGGAGCTTATGGCTGAGTATACCCGTCCAGCGGTCATTGAAATCATATCGGGACTTGTTTTCGGGATCATATCCGAATGTATTGGAGTCACCGAAGCATAACAGATTTTTCATGTTCCTCTCCTTTCTGTCTTGCGTTTGTTCTTTGCTATGGTTGTAGTATATCACAATTTTCCCTATAAGTGAAATCCATGTTTTCTATACTTGGTTATAGATAAAATCTATAAGTTCTGTTGACATCAACAGCTGACCGTAGTATAATAAAATCAGATAAGGAGAGGATAGACATGACATTACAGCAGATAAGATATGCGATAACGATAGCCGATACGGGCTCTATGAACCGATCCGCAGAGATCCTGTTCGTTTCGCAGCCGTCGCTCACCAGTGCGATAAAGGAGCTTGAAAGGGAGATAGGCATCAGCATATTCCTGCGCACGAGCAAGGGCGTTATCCCAACGAACGAGGGTGCGGATTTTCTTATGCATGCAAGGCAAGTATACCAGCAGTACGAGCTGCTCACCGATAAATACAGCACGTCGGGGAGCTTCAAACGCAAATTCGGTGTTTCAACGCAGCATTACTCCTTTGCGGTAAAGGCTTTTGTTGAGACCGTAAAGAAATACGATACGCTTGATTTTGAGTTTGCCATACGTGAGACCAAAACACTTGATGTCATCGCTGATGTGGGAAAGCTTGCCAGCGAGATAGGCATACTATACAAAAGCGACTATAACAGAAAGATGATAGACAAGCTGCTGAAGGAGAACGAGCTTGAATTTTATCCGCTGATAAGCTGTCATGCTTTCGTTTATATATGGAAGGGGCATCCGCTTGCAAAGGAGAAGGATATCTCTCTTGAGCAGCTTAAAGATTATCCCCGCCTTTCCTTTGAGCAGGGCAGCAGCAGCTCTGCTTTCCTTGCAGAGGAGATACTCAGCGAAAACGATTATCCGCGCATGATCAAAAGCAACGACCGTGCAACGCAGCTTAATCTGATGGTGGGACTTAACGGTTACACCCTCTGCTCGGGAATAATATGCGAGGAGCTTAACGGCTCGGATTTTATTGCAGTTCCGTTCAGAGAGGACGAAAAAAACCGTAATGTCATCATGGAGATAGGTTATATTGCTAAGAAATACAGCCGCCTAAGCGATATTGCAGAAAACTATATTGAGGAAGTTAAAAAATATCTTCAGTATGCTAAAAGAATATAAAATTTCAAAAAAAAAATTCAAAAACCTATTGACAAAGTAGGCGAACGGTGATATACTGTAGAAAAATTGAATATGATAAACCGTTGAAGCGGAGATAACGGCAATGATGCCTTTACAGAGAACCTGTGGTGCTGAGAGTCAGGTAAGAAACAAGTTGTCAAATGGACCGTTGAGGGCGCAGTCAAATGTGCAGCAGCAAACTGCAATGCACAGAGTATTCTGCGACGTGTTGGCATACGTCAGTTGTCGGGAGTGTGTTGGCACTCTGCTAAGCGCACAGGGTCGTTCCTGTGAATCAAGGTGGCACCGCGGATACGGGCAAGTTATATATATTTGC
>JAFSHE010000317.1 GCA_017440445.1 Oscillospiraceae bacterium
AAACTTTCTCAATACTATCAGAAAAGCCACTATCAGCTGAACACCTAATCCAAACATGAGAAAGAGTGACTCTGACATCCAAAGACAAGATACCATCATTATCTGTGAGATCATTCCTGATGGATGCTATTTCAGCGTTGTTAAGGAAGGTGTTACCTTCAGCGATTCTCCATCAATTAATGACGTTATCCACAACCAGTAACAGAGTTCCACAATGATTGAAAATCTACCTGCCGATGGTAAGCTTATCGTCAACCTCAAACGGCTGCACCAGCATGTCTGAAATCATCACTGATGCGCTTCAGAAGTCCGATGCTATCGTAGATTCCGTGATACACCGTTTATCTCATTGGAAACGAAGCGATCTGATTATATAATATCGTAAAACAGGTCATCATCTTTGAGATGGTGACCTGTTTTGCTACCGAAAACAAAATTACAGAGTGATGTATTAAATATATTGTCGAAACAATGAATAAATTCCCGCTCTGAGGTCACAATATCTGTGCAGACATAAAAACAACTTTTTCTATGAAAGGAAATGTGATATATGAAAGCAACAGGAATTGTCCGCAGGATAGATGACCTCGGACGTATCGTTATCCCTAAGGAGATCCGCAGAACAATGCGTATCCGTGAGGGCGACCCTCTTGAAATATACACCAGCCCTGACGGAGAGGTAATTTTCCGTAAATACTCTCCTGTCGGAGAGATATCGGGAACAGCCTCACAGTATGCAGATGTCCTCTCAAAGGTCGGTGGATGCCCTGCGGTTATCTGTGACAGAGATCATGTTATCGCAGTATCAGGCATGTCCAAGAAGGAAGTCATCGAGCGTAGGGTTTCAGGCTCGTTGGAGGATCTTATCGAACAGCGCAAGACCCACTTCTACAAAAGCCGTGAGGATAAACGCCTCAACCCCATCGAAGGTATAGACCGTTATGCAATAGCATGCGCTCCCATCCTGTCACAGGGTGATGTAAACGGTGCAGTTATCATGCTGGCAGGCGACAACAACGAATTCGCAACAGGCGAACAGAGCGCCCTCGTACAAGCAGCCGCTATGTATTTTGGAAAACAAATGGAAGAATAAAAGAAGATATCCCTGTTACAAGCAGGGATATCTTCTTTTATTTATCCTGAACAAAAATCATGACCACTGTGTATCGAGCCATTTTATCCTGCCCTTTACAAAGGCTATAATATCCTTGGCAGAATTGATCTTCCAGCTTTCATTGCCTAAATCATTCTCAAGGCTCTGCGCCGTCTGTAAAACTTCTTTAAGCTTATCCACAAGGTCTTTGCCGTTACCCATTTCAGCCCACTTTTCCTTTAGCATATCTCTGAACCAATCAGCTTTCATAATGACAGTAAGCCAGACATTTGATCTCTCCACCATATCATGGACAGGTGTCTGGAAAGCACCTGCGTAGTACCGTCCACTTGTTTCCTCGCTGTATGCCCAGTTAAAGTCCCACGGTGCAAGAAATGTCAGACGTTCATACCTGCTTCCCTCGCTGAAATCTACTGCCATAAAAAAGCTTCCTGCCCCGACATCGTAATTATGTACAAGCTCCTGAAGAATCATGGTATTCACCACTGAGTCAAGATCAAAAACAGTATTTACTGCTTCCTTCGGTGTGCTGTATGTACCCTCACCTGAAACCACGTTATAATCGCTGTCAAACATAAGTATCTTCTCGTTTTCAACCGCTTCGTACATTATCTCGAATACACCGGCAAGATACTTACTGATAAACTCCTTCTGCACGTCAGAATTTATGTCGCTCTTTATAGAATAATCGTCAGGCTCGAAACACCTTGTTGTTCCAACATAATCAGTAAACTCGATTCCGTCATAATCAAGTGTGAAGAATGGATCCTCGTCCTCATTTGCATAATTATCCATCTCAAGGAAATAGCCTATCTCAGGCTGGAGTTCATCTTTCTCAGGCTCATAGACCTCTACCCTGCCCTCTCCTGACTGATTCTGCTCACACAGGAGATAAAGTCCCAGATATTTTCCGTTCATATACACATTTACATAGGTACTGTCTGAGCTGTAATACTCGCCATCGAATATCTCCTCAGCAAGTGAGAATCCTGTATAATCGGGTATCAGATTCCACTGTGAGCGCAGCAGCACCCAGCTTTTGAACTTCATTCCGTCATGAAGTCCCAGCATATTCTGCTTCTTTTCAAACTTGATGCGATAGGGCTTTTCGTTACCGTCTGCCGTTGAATTTCCACGGACCTTCACACCGCCCTGCGCTGTAAGACGATACTCCTCTGTGCAATTGAACACATCTATAACAGAATCCACATAGTATTCTTTTGAGAGAACACGTTCATTATTATAGGTGGTAATATGCACAACAGGCATCGTCTGAGATTTTGATGATTTTTCGATCAGTTTCTGAAGTGTATCCAGCTTCTGTTCATACTGACCCATCATATCAAGCTCCTCAGGCTCTGACTCAGCAGGAACTTCGTTAGTTGTTGTTACAGGCTTAGTTGTAGTCTGCACAGTAGTTGTGACATTTTCTGTCTGCGGAGCAGATGATTCTTCTGAATCCGAAGGTGTAGTTACTTCCGTATTATCCTCAGGCACAGTTGACACCTCTGTTTCCGGCTCAGATGATTCAGATTCCTCAGGCTGTGCCGAGGTACTCTGCTGTGTTGATGTTTCTGTTTTACTAGTAACAGAAGTCGTAACGGCAGGAGTGGATGATTCTTCCTTTACTGCCTCTGAATTGTCAGAAGTTACATCTTCTGTTGAAGAAACCGAACTCTGCTGCGACTCCTGTGTTTCTGAGGAAGTAGAAGAAGCTTCGGGAGCAGAACAGCCGCTGAAGTTGATCAACATAGCTGCTGTCAACATAATGCATGTAATACGTTTTTTCATATCAGTTCCTTTCTGTCTGATAAAAATCAATCATGACGCTGCTCTGAATTTGAATACATTTCACAGAACCGTCCCGCAAAGGCAGGCGGCTCTCCGTGTTTATACAGGTGAGATATATCTCCGAATGAACTTACTCTGAAAGAGGCGATCCCCTCTCGGCGCTCCTCTGTGGTAAGCGTTGTAACAGATGTTGGAGCTGCAATAAATCCATGCCACAACACCATCGGAGATATACCAAGAAGATGCCCAAGCATCACGCACTCAACACCAAAATGGCAGAAGAACACAATAGTATCCTCATTTGGAGCTGTGACCCGATAATAATTACCCTCTCGCTTATATCCGTGACGCTCAAGGATCTCGTCAAGGCCGTTTGCAACAGCCTCAATACCCGACTTCTGGTCTGCCTCCTTCATCAAAGGTTCTTCATACCATCTATCCTTATCATAGTAACCATCAACCGCTGTCCATACAGCAGGCAGCTGGTCCCATGCAAGCCTCATTCCTCCGCTTTCCGTGTTACGGATAAGTACATCATATTCCCTCAGCCACTGAAGCGTTTCAGATGTCCTGCAAGCTTTTTTCAATGTCAGAGAGGCTGTGTCCCTCGCTCTCCCGAGAGGAGAAACATAATACGCCTTAACATCAAGCGGCGCTATCCTTTCTGATAACATTTCCGCTTCCCGCCAGCCCTTTTCGGTCAGAGAATCTATATCGTAATCGGGGTCGCCGTGCCGAATGATGAGTATCTTCATATCAACATCTCTTTCCATTTTTTGATATATACAATTATAGCATAAACCTATGGGAAAATCAACTCCCCGCACTAACAAATCGTCTTTACAAAATGCAGATAATATGCTATAATAACTTTGTATATAAAATGGGATAGTTATACCATTTCAAAAACTGTACAGGGGGATGGCATCATGAACAACAGCTTCTCTGAAAAAGCAAAGGCTATACTCACAGAATTACTGGGTGGAAATGACTTCAAACTGCAAGAAAGCAAGCTTGCTCCCCAAATGAAAGGCACAGACCATCCGATATACGGAGTGTTCCTTTCTGTCTGCAACAAAAAGGAGCGCGCAAGGATATTCCGCTGTGCCGCAGATACTCTCGAGGATGCATGGTCAGGTGCTTATTCAGCGGCTGAAAAATACATTTCTGCTCATGAATTCGACTGCTGCTGGCTGAAGGCTGATATTATCAGCAACACAGAAAAAGCTAAATTCAAAGATGTTGTAGAGACCGCTTCAAGTGGATTTCATGAATTTTTCAGACGTGGCATCTCCTTTGACAGTGATCTCTCCACCGCACTTATTGAAGCTGAGATAAACTGCAATCGTGTCATCTCCTATAAGAAAAAAGACATAGAGCTTACCGTTGTAAATAAATATCTGTCAAAGACATGTGGCAAGACACTGATTGAATTCCCCGACGAAGTAGTGCTGTTTGACTGTATAGGCTACTTCTGCGGAGAGGACGGTAAAGTTCTTCCGCTACATGGCGCAGGCCTCGATGTGGGCAGACGTAACTTAGGAGAAATAACCAAAGAACGTACACTTGATGTGATAATGACCTCCTCTGAATATCTTTCCATGATGGTTCATGACGACGGTAAATTTGACTACGGCTTTTACCCTATCTTCCACAAGGAGATCCCGGGGTATAACATCATGCGCCATGCGACCTCGATATGGAGCCTTATCTGCGCTTACAGACTTACTCATGACAAATTCACCTTACAGCAGGCAGAAAAGGCCATCGCGTACATGGTCAACAATACATACAACAAGTACAATCTCCCCGCTGACAAAGAGAACACCGTTTATCTTGCAGAGCTTACCAAAAACGAGATAAAGGTCGGAGGAAACGGCGTTGCAGTCATCATGCTTACAGAATATATGGACGTCATTGGTGAGAAAAAGCTCAAAAAGCTGTGTACCGAGATAGGAAACGGCATACTTGAGCTTTTCGACAACAGAAACGGCGAGTTCTTCCATGTGCTGAACTTCCCCTCTCTTTCTCCGAAGGACAAATTCAGGACTGTGTACTATGACGGCGAGAGCGTTTTCGCACTTGCAAGGCTGTATGGACTTACAGGTGAACAGAAATGGCTTGACGCTGCCGCAAAAGCAGCCGACCGCTTTATCCGTGAGGATTACACCAAGCATGCCGACCACTGGGTAGCATACGCAATGAACGAGCTTACAAAATATCTGCCCAAGGAAAAGTACTTTGAATTTGCACTCAGAAACGTGCAGGTCAATCTTAAAAAAATATACAGAAGAAAGACAACGTATCACACCTATCTGGAGCTTCTCTGCGTTTCATACGAGCTTTATCAGAGAATAATTGACGAGAAGATCAAGGTAGCATATCTTGATGAATTCGACGCAGAATTCTTCATCGACACGATATTCAGACGTGCTGAACACATGCTTAACGGCTATGCTTATCCCGAATATGTGATGTATTTCAAATACCCTGAGCAGGCGCTTGGTGCATTCTTCGTCCGCCACGATGGTTACAGGATAAGGATCGATGACATACAGCATTTCTGCGGAGCATACTATTCGTTCTACAAAAACTATGACAGATTATCTGAGCTGCGCCGCAGCTTCAGGAACAACAAAAACTGATATTCCACACAGAAAGGAATGATCCCTTATGAGTAATATTTTTGAAGCCCCTCAGAACATACAGGCTGTCGTCCATGACAGCTCGGTATATACCTCATGGGATAAAATAGATGAAGCTGACGGATACAAGCTTTTCTATTATACCGCATCTGACCCTGAAAACTGTATTAAGACACGTTATTCTCAGGGTTGTGGCAAAACTGTATTCGGCTTTAAAAACGGTACAGAATATCTGGTTTCAGTGTGCGCCTTCAAACAGGAAAAGAGCAAAGAGCTGCTGGGAGAAATGTCCGAAAAGATCTCCTTTATTCCTATATCAGAAACACTTAAGGCTCAGAAAACTATCTGTCTTACGAAGGGGCAGTCTGCTCAGCTGGAGTGGGAGTATCAGAATACTGTACCAAAGGCTGTCTTTGTTTCGGAAAACGAGGATATCGCTGTTGTTGATACAAAAGGTAAGGTCACTGCCGTAGAAAGCGGAGAGACCTACATCACCATAATCGCTGACAAGCAGAAATTCAGGACAAAGATAGCCGTTGACCGTCGTATACAGCGTGGAGAAAAAAAGACTGTTCTGATGTTCACGGGAGATATCATGTGTACTGCAAAACAGCAGCGTGACGCCGAAAAGCTTGACTACGACTTCCACGACGCTTTCTCCAATATAAAAGCTACTATTTCAGAGGCAGACTTTGCAGTAGGTGTTCTTGAAACCACATGCTACGACGGTGCGCCTTACGAATCGGAGCTTCTGAGGCTGCCAAAAGGCACGCCAAACTGCAATTCACCCGCATCATTCCTCTCTGCAATAGCAGACGCAGGCTTTGACGGTCTTGTTACCGCAAACAACCACAACTGCGACACCGGCAGAAAAGGTCTTGAAGCCACCACTGAGGAAATAAAAAGACTCGGCATGGAAAACCTTGGTACAATGGGTTCTAACCCTGTAATCAAGGAAATAAACGGTATCCGCATAGGCTTCATCTGCTGCAGTATGTTATCAAACGGGCTTGATGATGAACACTTCCCACGTATGGGCATGGTCATCGGACAATACAAGCGTGATTATTTTATCGAGCTTATCAACGGTGCTATGGCTATGGGTGCAGAATATATCGTTGTGTACCAGCACTGGGGAAACATGAACTCCACGCTTATCCGTAAGGCTCAGGCAGAGGAAGCACGCTTCAT
>JAFSHE010000318.1 GCA_017440445.1 Oscillospiraceae bacterium
CTGACTTATGCTCTTAGCTTTTCAACCTGCTCCTTGAGCATTCTGGACTGACCGGAAAGCTCCTCACAGGAAGCAGCAGTCTGCTCTGCGGTAGCGGAGTTCTGCTGAACGACATCGGATATCTGACCGATACCGATAGTAACCTGACGAACAGCCTCAGCCTGCTCTGCGGCAGCTGTATGTATCTCTCCGATAAGTGCATTTGTCTTGTCGGAATATTCCATTACTTCCTTCATGGTCTCTGCGGTGTTTTCAGCGATCTGTACGCCGTTTGTAACTGCCTCGACTGTGGAGGAGATAAGCGCAGTAGTATGGCTTGCAGCCTCAGCAGACTTTGCAGCGAGGTTTCTTACCTCATCCGCAACAACGGCGAAGCCCTTACCCGCAGCACCTGCTCTTGCAGCCTCGATAGCGGCATTGAGCGCAAGGATATTTGTCTGGAATGCGATATCGTCGATGGTCTGGATGATCTCGCTTATCTGCTCGGACTTGGAGCGGATATCCTCCATAGCAGTGAGCATCTCACCGATCTCCTCATTCTGCTGGGATACCTTTGTACGGCTCCTTGTGGACAGCTTATCAGCCTGCTCTGCATTTTCAGCAGTGCGCTGTACCTTCTCAGAGATGCTGTCGATACTGGAGGAGAGTTCGTCAATTGCAGTAGCCTGACGTGTAGTACCCTCTGCCAGTATAGCAGAACCGTCAGCGATCTGGTTTGCGCCTGTCATAACGTCGTCTGCGGAATTATTCATGTTGCCGATAACATCAGACAGAGTTTCATTGATACGCTTGAAGGAGTCCTTTACTTCCTCAAAGTCGCCTATGTACTGAACGGATGTCTGCGCAGAAAAATCACCGTCGGACATCTCACGAAGTATTCTGGAAATATCACCAATATAGGAATTGAGGCTGTGCTTTGTGCTTTCAAGATTCTTTACAAAGCGGCCGATCTCGTCATCGTTGAACTTGTAGTTGGAGTCGGGAATATTAAGGTTACCCTCGCTCATGTTGTTTGCAAGCTGCTCTGCAACTGCGATAGGTGCGGTGATCGCCTTACGGATAAGGATACCCATAACTATTGCAGTGGCCACAGCCGCTACAAGAGCGATGCCGCCAGCGATAAGCTGCATTATCATAAATCTTGCGTCATCCTGCTTGGAGGAATATCCCGCAAAATACGCACCAACTATGTTGTCGTTGACATCGAACATAGGCTCGTAATCAACGAAGTGGTTCTGTCCGAGGATATTTGCAGTACCCTGGTATATACGTCCCTGATTGAGGACCTTGTCAGCAATGCCCGCATCCATCTCTGTGCCTACTGCACGACTGCCGTCAGCAGTCAGAACTGTTGTAGCATATCTTGTAGTTCCGCTGAAGATAGTTACCTCAGCGCCCATAAGCGCCTTTATCTCGTCGAGGTAGCCTCTCTCATTCATGGTCATACCAACAACAGCAGTACCAACGATGGTATCGTACATTATGATAGGAGTCATGTACTGTACAGTAAGTCCTGCAGCAGAGTCAAGCACTACGCCCCTTGTTATTGTACCGTCAAGACCCTTGGTTACATCGTGGTCGGCAAGCTTGAAGTTATCAGTCTGCCATACGATAGTACCATCCTTCTTAGCGAATACAGCAAAGTCGTTTTCAGAACCCTTATTTGTCTCCCATGCCACGAGCATAGCATCGGTGTTGCCGTTCATAAGCATCTCGCCTGCTATTCTGGAGGACTCTACATAGCTGAATACATTCGCAAGACGATCTATCTCGTTCTGAACATCATCCTTAAGCAGATTAATGGTAGCAGTAGACTTCTCCTGCATGATAGTATCACTGTGATTACGTGCAAGGAAAAGAGTTGCTATGATAACGATAAGTACGCTGACTGCAAGCAACAGACAGATTATAGTCGTCAGCTTTTTTCCTATTGTTTTGACCTTAGTTTTTTTTGTAGTGTTTTTCATCGGAATTACTCCTTTGGAATATATTTGCATCTCCTCATCGGCAGATGGCATTTTATGCATATATTTATTATACACTACATAGTCATTTATGTCAATAACTAAAAAACAATTAAGATGCTATTTACACCACACAAAACAACAGCACTGTGTAATATCAGAAAAATATATTTGTAAATATGCGATAAAATAAATAACTTGACTTTCTTGAAATATACAAATTGCACAACATGTCAAAAATGCCGCACATCACACTGATGTACGGCATTTTCTACTGTAAGATCAATGGCCACCGCACGTGTGACCGTTTCCGTGACCGCCACACGAATGACTGTCCCCGTGTCCACCGCAGGTATGACCCTCTCCGTGCGCATGATGCGAGCACTGAACATTCGGGTTGCTGACAAGTCTGCCCTCTGCGAGAGCCTGTGCGGCCTCGTCTGCGCTGCCTGTCACTCCGCCGTACAGCTTTATTCCTGCCTGAGCAAGAGCCATCTGCGCTCCGCCGCCAATTCCTCCGCAGATAAGCGCATCCACCGTGAACATCTTCAGAAATCCCGCCAGTGCGCCGTGCCCGCTGCCCGCAGCGCTTACCACCTGCTGCGAGGTTATCTTTCCGTCAGTCACATCATACAGCTTGAACTGCTCTGTATGTCCGAAGTGCTGAAAAATCTGTCCGTTGTCATAGGTAACTGCAATTCTCATAATAAATTAGTCCTTTCTGTCATTCGTTATCCCAGTATATTTTACAGTCGGGGAGCTTTTCTTCCAACGCTGTAAGGTCGCCTGCCGGATTATCATACAGCGTGAGCCAGTTAAGCAACGGGAAGCTCTCAAACTGTGTCGGGTCAGTTATTTTGTTTGCCATCATATTCAGTGATGTCAGCGAGGGGAGCGTATTAAGCGCCGAAGCATCCTCTATCTCATTTTTTCCGAGGTTTATATCCCTCAGTGCTGTAAACTGCGCCAGCGGAGATACATCGGTTATGCCGTTTCCCCACAGCACGATCTCCTCTAAGGAATCCATTGCGGGAAGCTTTGTAAGGTCAGACAGACCTGTTTCATTCAGGTTCAATCTTTTAAGAGAGGTAAGTCCCGCAAGCGGCAAGAAGTCAGCGATATTCTCACAACCACTCATTTCCAATGCCGTCAGAGCAGAAAGCCCCGCAAGTGGTGATATATCCGTTATGTCAAGATCGGAGATATTCAGCCCATCAAGCTGAGAAAGCCCTGCCAGCGGGCTGATATCAACCGCCGCTGTACTTGATATATCCAGTGTTTTCAGCTCTGTAAGCCTTGCAAGTACCGAAATATCCTGCACCTGACAACCTGACATATCAAGCTCTGAAAGCGCAGTTAGTCCCGCAAGCGTCGAGATATCCTCCACATACCAACAGGATGTCATGTTTAATGCAGTGAGCTTTTCAAGCCCCGCAAGCGGGGAGATATCACGCACATCCATACTCGCCATATCAAGATATGTAAGCTCTGTACATCCTGAAATCGGCGAAATATCCTCCGCATCGATAAACCTCATATTCAGCGTCTGAAGCCCTGTCATCTCATCCACAAACGAGATATCCTCAAGCTCTGTTCTTTCAATATTAAGATACTGCATATCAGGCTTGCCGCTAAGTACCGTATGATCTGATATCTCTGCGCCCTCAAGGTCAAGATAGGTAAGACACGGCATATCCGCCAGGGGCGAGTAATCCTCCGCTTCACAGTAGCTGAGGTCAAGATACTCAAGCTTCGTTTTCCCACCGAGTGCCGAGATATCCGTCATATCGCCTACATAAAATGCCAGATACCGCAAGTCGTTCATATCCCGCAGCGCATCAATGCTGTTCACTTCGCAATTTTCTGCGTCAAGCACCTGAAGCTTTGTAAGCAACGCAAGCGCTGAGATATCCTCGATATCGGTGTAGCTGATGTCAAGCACTGTCAGCTCCGTAAGTCCTGACAGTGGTGACAGGTCTGTTATATCGCTACTGTGCAGGTCAAGATATTTCAGCGACTGCGCCCCCGCAAGTCCTGAAATATCGCTTACATGCACAGCGTACAGGTCAAGATATTCAAGCTGCGTAAGCTCACCTATCGGAGACAGGTCACTGTCCATATCGTTGTACCCAAGGTCAAGCCACTTAAGCGACTTTGCCTCACCAAGCGGTGTGATATACTCGTCATCGAGATCACCAAAGCGGACATTCAGCTTTTCAAGGCTTTTCATCCCCGACATATCGGGTAGCTGCTCTACTCTGCTGCTACTGATATTAAGCTCCTTCAGATTTACAAGCCCCGAAAGTGGCGTGCAGTCATACAGCGTGTTGCCTTTCAGGTTGAGATATTCAAGCTGCGTAAGACCTGAAAGCGGTGATATATCAGATATATACTGATAGCAGACGGTCAGTTTCTTTACATTTGTAAGATATTTCGCATAGGATAAGGTCTGTCGCTCAGGACGTGAATGTAACGCTGTCGTTCCATCCTCAAAGGTCACCTGATAATCAACAGACTCTGACTCCGCTGACACTATCCCAAGCTCCGTACCCTTAAGCTCTCCGCAGGTGACGGATATGTACTCAGTCCCGTATATCTCAAGCTCCGTGATATTATGGAGCATCCCGTAATTCATCTCGCCCTTGCCATCGAAATAATCACGTAGCATCTGCTCTATCTCAGCAGGCTCTGCGTATACGTTGAAAAAACGCTCCTCTCCTGCATCGGAATAGATTTCCTCAGTCGGAGTGCTGACAGGCTCCTGCGTATTACATCCACACAGAAGCAGAAACAGCGGGACAAGCACCATAAGCCTTTTCATCATCTCATCCTTTCGTAGGAAACCGCCGCAGAAGGCAAGTCCCCGTGCGGCGGCTATCAGCTTATTTCAGCATCTCAAGAAAATGCTCCTTTGTCTTAAGTCCGACAGAAGCATTTACTATCTCGCCGTTTCTGAAAACAAGAACTGTCGGAATACTGCTTATCCCGTACTGCATGGAAAGCTCCTGCTCCTCGTCAACATTCACCTTTCCTACCTTGACCTTTCCGTCAAGCTCCTCAGCTATCTCCGCAATAACGGGAGAAAGCATCATGCAGGGAGCGCACCAACTTGCCCAGAAATCCACCAGTACAGTCTTATCGCTGTCCAGTACCTCTTCCTTGAAATTTGCGTTTGTAAGCTTTATCTCAGCCATATCAATCTCTCCTTTAATCCTTTGATTTATAGTACAGCATACAGTGACAGAAGCCCTCAAAATCAGGATCCGCCATCTGCTCACGGAACTCACGGCAGATACATTTATTCTCCTCTGTCCTTGCAATTCGGCAGGGACAATATCCACCTGTCCACTTAAGTCCCTCTTTTACGGACTTTACTACCTCCTCGTCGGGGTTGAATGTTACTTTCATAATTATCCTCCCTTGACGGTCTTATTTTCCCTCACGATCGGAATTACATACATTTTCTGAAACGGCGGGCAAGATCAGTGACCGCCCGCCGTTTTGTATCATCTGTTTACCATTTTGAAAAGCAGCAGCACATCTGTCATAGTCAGCTTACCGTCTCCGTTGATATCTGCTCTCTCATCTCTTGTGATCATGCCCCTCATAACGATGTTCCTGAGCAGATTGTAATCCGTGGCTGTAAGTCTTGCGTCATTATTGACATCTCCGACGATCCTTGTCTTGCTGTCCATAATAATGACATAATCCCCTGCCTTATCAGGAACGAATTTAACCATTCCATCTGTACCGACTTTGTATGTATCTATAAGCGTCATCGAACGATCTGTGTGGTCATACCGATACAGGCTGGCATATTTCTTGTTGTACGCCGCACCGACATTGATATTCAGTGTAGCATTGTATTTGTTATCACTGTTTATATGAAGCGTACCGGCACTGTGTCCGCCAAGAACTGTTATATAGTTTTTCGGGATATAAACGGCTGATATCCTTACACCGAGTCCTGCATCCTGAAGATTGACTCCTGTCAGGAGAGAGGAATCCACTCTCCATGATCTTGTTCCGTCTACTTCAAAATTAACTGTCAGTCGGTTTCTGCGTATAACACGAAGCAGCGATGCAGGAACTGTAAAGTTCTTGTTCATATACACAGTGTGCGTGGTATCGTATTTCAGCTCCAGCACAGACTGTATCGCCTGCCAGCCTGAAGCCTCTGTACCTGCAAGTCTTGGCTCTGTCTCCTGCTTTGCTACCGCTTCATTACTGCCAGAGGCAGAATTATTAGACCCTGAAGATGTACCACCTGTATTTATACTGCCCGAGGTGTTCTTATCTCCGGTACTCTCAACTATTTCCACGAAAAAGTAATCGGTAAATCCGTCATAGGATACCC
>JAFSHE010000319.1 GCA_017440445.1 Oscillospiraceae bacterium
CAACGGCAGCTCTCCTGCATTCGTTTATCTCTACGCAAAGGGATTTGTGGACTACGCAGCCGAGGTGGGCATAGGAAGCAAGGAAGCGCTCAGCCTGTTTGCACAGACTCTTATCGGCTCCGCAAAGATGCTTACCGACAGCGGAATGACAGTGGATGAGCTGATAAAGCAGGTGTCCTCTCCCGGCGGCACTACCATAGCAGGCCTTGAAAAGCTGTATGAGGGTGATATCACAGGCGATGTAAAAAGAGCCTGCGAAGCTTGCACAAAAAGAGCTTACGAGCTTGGTCAGTAAATCACAAAACAGGCGGATGTCCTCCGCCTGTTTTTTATTTAAGATCAATTCCATATAAAATGACACTTTTTGCCCATCTGATTTGTTTTATATAAGGGGAATCTTCCTCTGCGTATGTGATTTGACAAATATGTACATAATGTGTATAATGGAAATGTATGCGGCAAAATAGACACTTACTGCACAAAACAGCCGTTTTTACAGGTTCATTTCAACTTTTTATACAATTAGTAAAAAACATTTTGTATAAATTTCTTAAAAAAATCTGAAACTTTTTCAAAATAACCGCTGACTTCTATTATGTAAGCGGATAAGCGAGGTGAGCTCCGCGTGGGAAACTATGACATCGACAGTTACTTTGACACCGTGTATGCAGAAACGTTTAATTCCGTTTCCCGCTATGTGGTAAGCCACGCGGCACGCTTTCAGGACGCAGAGGATATAGTCCAGAATGTGTATACCCGCTTCTATAAGCGCCTTAAGGATAAGGGCTATGCAGATATCGACAATGCCGAGGCTTTTGTGATAAACATCGCAAAGTTTGAGTGCAGGAGCTTCTTTTCAGGCTTCGTCAAGCGCCGTGACAAGGTGATGAATCTTTCGGATTACTCCGAGGAGGAGTCCGCACAGCTTGAAGCGGAGCTTTCCCGTGATCAGAAGCTGCTTGAGGATGTGATGTCCGACAAGATACTCGCCAAGGAAATATTTGATGATATAATGTCCTCGGACGAAACGGTAGGTAAGATATTCTACCTGCACTTCGTCTGCGACATGAAGCTGGACGAGATAGCAGACAGGCTTGACCTTAAGCTTTCCACAGTAAAGACAAAACTTTACCGCACGCTGGAGCGCCAGAAGAAGAAATTCGGTATCTGACGCATATAATATAACGATTACTTAAAATAAACTACCTGCAAGAAAGGAGGGTGCTTTGTGAATAAGAACGAGTTTTACAAACAGCTTATGAGCGAATATTCGTTCGATGCCGATAAGATACGAGAAAACGCAAAGAGAGGCAGATTTGCAAAGCAGAAGATATCTCCTTTGACGGTGGGTATTACAGCAACTGTAGCTGCGGCTACTGTTGCCTGCGGCACACTTGCCGTAACTATGCTTGACAACAGAAACGGTGTTGACCTTGTTAATTCCGGTAACAACACCCTGTTCAACCGCACTGCGGAGGAGCGTATAGAGGACGCTATCAAGGCTCAGCTTGAAGCACAGGACAGCGAGGAGATAATAGACATCCTTGTTACCTTTACTGTACCGATGGCTCCCGCATCTGCACAGAATGTGATATCGGACTACGCTGAGGATAGCTCTATCCCTGTTAAGGCAGTTTACCTTGCAGACGGAACAAGACTTTCCGGCGAGGCGCAGGTCGCAGCAGCCTTCTCAGGCGGTGAAACCATATATGCTGTTGCAATTGAGGGCAAGGCTTCCCTGCTTGCGGAGCTTCAGAGCAATTCTGAGATCGCACTGGCAGAGGACCTGAGAAATGTTGACCTCGAAAATGCAGTACCGATAGCTCCCGAGGATATGACAGAGGTAGAAATACCAACTACCAATGAAACTCCCGATAACGATACAACATCGGATGTTATTCCTGATACAGGCGTTACTGAGCCTGAAACTCCCGATGTTCTCACTCCCGAGGACACTGAAAGCAACACCGGTATAGAGTCAGATGTTGATGATGTGATATCTCTCGAGGACGCTGAGCCTTCCGATGAGCCTGTTGCTCCCGAAGATCAGCCTGATACTCCTGATGATAACACTGATATCCCTGATGAGAACGAAACTCCTGATATGCCTGAGCAGAGCGAAAACACAGAAACACCGACAGAGCCTGATGTTCCTGTTGAGCCTGAAACACCTGCTGAGCCTCAGCAACCCGATGCTCCTGAACAGCCCGTTCAGCCTGAGCAGCCCGTTGTTTCGGCGCCGCAGCTCCCCGCAGGAGTAACGCTTCCTGAAAATCCCGTCAAATTCAGTTACACCACAACACAGCTTGACGCTGAAAGTGCATTCTTTATCAGCAGCAACACTATGTTTGTAAGAACTGAAAATGATATCGCACTTTACGAATTCTTCGGGGAGTCTGAAAAACTCGTTGCATCGCAGATATGCTCCGATCCTGTTCTTCA
>JAFSHE010000033.1 GCA_017440445.1 Oscillospiraceae bacterium
GCATTACGAGAGCACTCATAAGCTTGACGATACCTCCGATGATGTGCTTGATGTGGTTTCCGAGATGTACACCTCGCCCGAGGATATCATGAAATTTCTGCAGCGTGAGGACGAAAAGCGCCCGTTTATCCTATGCGAGTACTGTCATGCTATGGGCAACGGTCCCGGTGATCTTGAGGATTATCACAAAATATTCATGTCCAGCGACAGACTTTGTGGCGGACTTATCTGGGAGTGGGCAGACCATGCGCTGCCGCTTGGTACAACAGAAGATGGCAAAGTGAAGTACGGCTACGGCGGCGACTTCGGAGAGCGTCACAATGACGGCAATTTCTGCATGGACGCACTGTGCTATCCCGACAGAACTCCGCATACAGGTCTGCTTGAAGCAAAGCAGGTGTTCCGCCCTGTGCGCGTAGCTAAGGGTGATACCGCAGGCAGTTTTGTGATAAGCAATATGCTCGCTTTCGAAAATGTCGGAAAGTATCTTGATGGCAGATATGAGATCACCTGTGATGGCGGTGTCATCGCAACAGGCGAGTTCAGCTTCTCGTGCGAGCCTATGGGCACTTGTGTTGTCGATGTCCCTGAAGCCGCGCAGAGCTTTGATAAAGAAGTGTTTATCCGCTTCGTCTTTACCGCAAAAAATGCGCACGCATGGTGCGATGAGGGCTACGAGGTCTGCTTCGATCAGCTGCAGCTTTGCGATAGGGCAGAAGAAAAGCCTGTTCTTTCAGAAGCTGTTTCCTACACTGATGAGCCGCTGTGCGTAAAGATCACATGTGGAAAGTCTTTCTATCTGTTTAACAAGCGTACCGCTACCTTTGATAAAATGCAGCGTAACGGAACTGATGTTATTACAAGGCCGATGAAATTCAACTTCTTCCGCGCTCCTGTTGATAACGACATAATGCGCGGCGACTGGTACAGGCTGCACCTGCATGACTATGACACAAAGGTGTATCACACAGAGGTCAGCGAGGTTGAAAACGGTGTTGAGATCATTGTAAAGCAGTCCTTTGGCTGGAATATGTACCACCCCTTTGCTTATGCAGATGTGCGATATACTATCACAGGAAACGGTCTTGAGATAAGCTGTGATATTGAGACTACACATAAGGTCGAATTCCTGCCGCGCTTTGGAGTAAGACTTTTTGTGCCGAAATGCTTCGGAAGTGTGGATTATTACGGCTATGGTCCTTATGAGAGCTACATCGACAAGCACCAGGCAAGCTTTATCGGCAATTTCTCGGCTGAAATAGCACAGATGCACGAGGATTATATCAGACCTCAGGAGAATTCCTCTCACTGGGGCTGCAGACACATGAGCGTTGGAAACAACGAAGTAAAGGTCACCTTTACCGCTGAAAATACATTCTCGTTCAATGCTTCCGAATACACACAGGAGGAGCTTTCGGGAAAGCGGCATAATTTCGAACTTCAGAAATGTGAGGATAACGTCGTCTGCGTCGACAGCGCTATGGCAGGTGTTGGTTCAAATGCGTGCGGCCCGCAGCTCGCGGAGAAGTGCCGTCTGCCGCTGCCGAAGCTTTCTATGAAGCTGAATATCAGTATGGAATAAAACAAAGGTGGTGATGATATGCGCGTCGGCGCTGTCGGCTATAACTATGAGCACAGAGAAAAATTTGTTATGGAAAGACCTGAAGGTACAGGCTGCTATCTGCTGCTTTTCATAAAAGAGCCATCAATATTTGAGATTAACGGTACAGAGAAAAAGGTAGCGAAAAACTCCTTCGTGCTATTTTCACCTTCAACACCTTACAGATATTACGC
>JAFSHE010000320.1 GCA_017440445.1 Oscillospiraceae bacterium
CAACCCCTTCTATGAGGCTCAGGGTGAAAAGAACCCCGAGATACCCGATTACGAGGAAAACGAGGACGAGGCTGTATTCGAGGATAAGGGCGGCGAAGAAGCTCCTATCATTCTCAGCAAGTCTGAAAAAAAGGGCAGAATAATCAAGTAAAAACTTAAAAGAGCATCATTTAATGATGCTCTTTTTTCATGTATTCCAGAAGTTTCTTTTCATCTGCTGCATAATAATTCACAACATACTCACCGTTTTCTGATAGTATTCTGCTGATACTGTACTCTGAGAGAGGTGTAAGCTTTACTCCGCACTCAGTACATACTGACAAGATATCCTGTATATCACTCTCTACTCTAACGAGAAAATGCAGGCCTGCCTGTTCTTCCCTTATGGCAATTCCATCAAAATGGGAAAAAAGCTCCAGTACAAGCTCTCTTATACGGCGATAATGCTTTTTCATGCGGTTGATATGTCGCTCAAAATAACCACCTGAGATAAATGCCGACAATGTGTACTGCTCAAACACAGGAACGGGACAGGAGCAGAAGCCCAGTTTCTCCTCCCACTGCTTGCACAGCTCATCAGGAAGGCACATGTAGCCTATTCGTACAGACGGAGCAATAGTCATGGAAAATGTATTGACATATATCACCTTGCCGCTTCTGTCCATGCCAAACATGGACGGCACAGGCTTGCCGCTCCAACGAAATTCGCTGTCATAATCATCTTCTATAATATATCTGTCATTTCCTTGCTCTGCCCAATGCATTATCTCACGACGGCGTGAGATGGGCATCACTATTCCTGTCGGAAAATGATGCGCAGGTGAGATATGTGCTACCGATACCTCACTTTTCTCAAGCTCGCTGGCAGACATTCCCTGTTCATCCAGTTTTATCGGAACACACTCTACTCCGTTTACAGTGTAGATCCTTGCAAGCTTGGTATACCCGGGATCCTCAGTGCCATAGCGGCGCTCACGTCCAAGAAGCTGTATCAGCATGTTATATAGGAACTCTGTACCTGCACCGATTATGATCTGTCTGGGCGATACTGAGATACCCCGTACTCTGTATAAATAACGGGATATCTCACAGCGAAGCTCCCACACGCCACTGCCGTCTGACTGAATAAGTAATTGTGTACCTTTCTCAAGGATAATCATGCGCATAAGCCGTGTCCATACAGTAAACGGGAAAAGCTCTGCACTACTCGAAGGCTGTTCATATATCTCATTAATGCGAGAATAGTCGGGTTCAGGCGGAAGATAGGATGTATCGATCATCCCACCGCTGTACTGAACATAATATCCGCTGCGCTGACGTGCTGTGATATATCCCTCAGCAACAAGCTGTGAATAGGCATTTTCAACAGTTACCAGACTTACCCTCAATCGCTCTGCCATAGTGCGCTTAGAGGGGAGCTTTTCACCTGTGACAAGCTTTCCTGTCAGTATATCACTGCGGATATCCTCATACAACTGATGGTAAAGACTTGCTCCGCTTTTTTTGTCAATACTATCCAGCATGATAATGCCTCCTTTACCGACTTATCCTCTGAAATGCTTTCCCTGCCACGTATCAAGCTCTGCCATTCGTTTATCTATGCCACCAAGTACAGATATCTTATCCATGCTCCATGATGGCGCAAGGAGTGTGTTCTTATCACCGTCACCTGTTATCCGCTCTATCACTGTTTCAGGCGGGAGAAGCTCCAACTGTCTGACTGTAATATCAATATATTCATCCTTTTCAAGAGGAGTATATTCTCCGTGCATGTACATATCAGCCAGAACAGTATCCTTTATCACATGCATGAGATGTATCTTGACTCCGTCAGGATGAAGTCTGCCGAGAGTTTCTGCTGTTTCAAGCATCATCTGAATATTCTCCGTCGGAAGTCCGTTGATGATATGAACACATACACGTATCCCCATATCTTTAAGCAGCTTATATCCATCCAGAAACTCATTGAAACTGTGACAGCGGTTTATCGCCTTTGCCGTACTGTCGTGAATAGTCTGAAGTCCCAGCTCAACTGTAACAGGAACAGGTAAAGAACGAATCATCTCCGCACGCTCCCTGTCGATACAATCGGCTCGTGTCGCTATCGATATCCCGTCTGCACCTGCATCTATCGCCTCGTTATAAAGCTTTTTCAGTGTTTCTGCGGGAGCATAGGTATTGGTATGCGCCTGAAAATATGCTGTTATAAGAGCATCGGGATACTTAGTGCGTATCCTTTCACTTTCACGAGAAAACTGCTCCGCTATCGGAACCACTTCTGCCGCTGTAAAGTAACCGCTGCCTCCGCTACAATAGATACAACCTCCGCACCCACGTGTGCCATCTATATTCGGGCATGTGAAACCTGCGTCGATTGCCGCTTTGTGTACCTTTTTACCATACGTATGGATATTATGATAATTCAGAGTATGATAACGCTTGTTATCATCGGAATAAATAAACGGACTTTTTATCATGTCATTTCATTCAAAAGGGAGGCTGCAAAATGCTTTACCTCGGGCTTGTCTGCTATCTCCCACAGGCGTGAGGTACAGCACACTACTCCATCCTTTTTGTACAGAAGTGCAAGCTTCTTTCTTCTCTCGGGATTATCGATGACCCATACATCAGGGATAATTTCAGTACCGTCAAGATCGGCACAATGACTGTGCGAAACGATATTATACCAACGGGGAGTTGTATGGTACTCTGTTGGGAAATCTGCAAGAAGCGGAGACCTCTCGTCTATATAAAGACCAAGAGTTCCCGTTGGTACAGGCTTGCCCATGCTCTCCGAGATACTTCTGAACATTCCGTAACACCAGAAATCCGTGCAGTATTCACCTGCAAGGTCACTCTCTCCCTTTTCGGGAATATAAATTGCGCCTGTGCGTTTTGCCTCGTCAAAATCTCTTGAAATAGCAACATACTTTCCATTATAGCTGATACCGTTTTCGGTTATCTTCACATCTATCTCGGGATAGATATAAAGCTCATAGGAATTTTCAATATCAGTACCGTCAGCCTTTACAGATAACACAGCAGTTACAGGCTTATCACTGCTTACAGAAAACTCTATACTTCTGTATCGGGTTATACGTCCGCCCTTTTTAAATACAGAGCTGGCTCCGCTTGATACGATCTCGCCGCACACTGAAACACTCCAACTAAGACTTTCAGGTGCAAAGGATGGATCTGTGGAGCTTGTAACAAGTCCGACCTCTATTAATTCGCCTGCGGTAAACACAAAGCGTTTTAAATTTGCAAGTACAACAGAGCTTCCGCAGTATCTGCGCCAATCATCCGCTGTTACATGGCCCTTGTTTTCAAGGCAGGAGTTTAATATTCCCACCGTCGCAACGCCCTGACCGGGGAAATCCTG
>JAFSHE010000321.1 GCA_017440445.1 Oscillospiraceae bacterium
CAGAAGCCGCCGCTTACCGCACCCGCCCCGACGCTTATCTCTGAGGGCAGCACTGCGCTGAATATTCCCAGTGCAAGCACCGCTGCGAGAAACGCTCCGCATGCGGCGAAAGAGATCGTCCTTGTCAATTTTTTCATAATATATATCATCCCGCACTGCGGGAATTACCGCCTTTCCGCAGAAGTTTTCCGACGTATCTACTATTTGCAGAAACCGAAAAAATATAAAAGGAAATTACTATCTTAATTAGGAGTGAGGAGTGAGGAATGAGGAATCTCGGTGCGTCTGTTTTACAATTAGGAATGAGGAGTGAGGAATGAGGACTTAAGGTTGCGGCTATCGCCGCATATCGAAATTGCCTCGTAGTTTATAGGCGACTGCCTGATAATCTTGTGATACGTCATGGCGAAGTGAAAATTGCAGCGTTGACGGCTTTGCCGACAACCCGCTCATTCCTAATTCCTCATTTCTTATTATCATCATCGGCAAAACCGACGCCCCAACAAATTTATGATACGTCACGGCGAAGCCGTTATTGAGATACATCCCGCACAGCGGGATACAATAATTCCTAATTCCTCATTCCTAATTCCTCATTGAGTAAACCGACCCGCTCTTGACATTTCTGCTGTAAAGGAGTATAATATAATATAATTGTATCATGGAAAAATATCGTTTTTTTCATGCCATTGTCTGAAAAAATGTTCTGCGGCAGTGTGTGTTATCTGCGGGAACTTTGGAAATAATATACATAGAGATACGTTTTTCGTATCGGAAAGATACAGCAGGCATGCCGTGGCATCGTATTGTCGGCACTGCTGCGTAGTGTGGCTCTGCGCCGTGCGTTACATAATTCTGCACATAGCTGTGGCGGGTCGGTACTTCTGTCCGTGTATGGGAGAAGTATGTCCTCAGGGCTTTGCTGTATGCATTGAGAAAGGATAGAAAATGGGTCTTTTAACCAACAACAGATTACTGACAGAAACCGAGAATATCTCCCCCAAGGGCGGGAAGAAGCAGGGCGGGAAGAATGCCTCCGTACAGAAGGCGGCTCCCGTTGCAAAAAGCGCAAAGAACAGCGTCCCTGTAAAGAAGTACAAGACGAAGTTCTCTCCCGCAAAGAAGAACGACAAGTCTGCAAAGGCTGAAGCTCCCGCAAAGGAGATAAAGAACTACAACGACAGCAGGAGCGGCGCAAAGGGCGGTAAGAAGCAGCCCCGTGAGATTCGCTCCACACCCGTGCGTTTCGTGGCTCTCGGCGGACTTAACGAGATAGGCAAGAACCTGTATGTTTACGAGTGCGCCAACGATATGTTCATCATCGACTGCGGACTTGCATTCCCCGATGACGACATGCCGGGCGTTGACCTTGTAGTTCCCGATTTCACATATCTTGAGAAGAACAAGGACAAGTTCAGGGGAATAGTCATCACCCACGGTCACGAGGACCATATAGGCTCCCTTGCGTACCTGCTTAAAAAGGTGAATGTTCCCATCTACGGCACACGCCTTACTCTGGGACTTGTGGAGGGCAAGCTGAAGGAGCATAACCTGCTCTCACAGGCGTCGCTTAATGTTGTAGAGCCTCGTCAGAACGTGAAGATGGGCTGCATGAGCGTGGAGTTCATCAGGGTGAACCACTCCATCCCCGACGCCTGCGCACTGGCAGTGCATACACCTGCGGGAGTTATCATCCATACAGGCGACTTCAAGGTGGACTATACACCCATCGAGGGCGGCATCATCGACCTTGCACGCTTCGGTGAGCTTGGAAACAAGGGAGTCCTCGCACTCTGCTCCGAAAGTACCAATGCGGAGCGACCCGGATATACAAAGTCCGAGCGCCATGTGGGCGAGAGCTTCAAAGGGCTGTTCAATACAGCGGAGGGCAAGCGTGTCATAATCGCTACATTCTCCAGTAATATCCACAGAATTCAGCAGATAATCGACCAGGCAGTCCAGCACGACCGTAAGGTGGCTGTTTCGGGCAGGAGCATGGTGAACGTTATCGCAAAGGCTGCGGAGCTTAACTATATCAAGGTACCCGAGGGAACACTCATCGATATAGAGGATGTGAACAAGTATCCTCCCGAGAGACTGGTTATATGCACCACAGGCTCCCAAGGCGAGCCGATGTCTGCGCTGTCGAGGATGTCCAGCGGCGACCACAGACAGGTGACTATCACACCGAATGATTTCATCATCATTTCCGCAACACCTATCCCAGGCAACGAAAAGCTTGTTACAAAGGTAGTGAACGAGCTTATGAAGCAGGGTGCAGAGGTGGTATACGAGTCCATGTACGATGTCCACGTTTCGGGACATGCGTGTCAGGATGAGCTGAAGCTGATGATATCCCTCACAAAGCCGAAGTTCTTTATCCCAATCCACGGCGAGTACAAGCATCTGAAGAAGCACACAAAGCTTGCTGTGCAGATGGGAATTCCCGAGGAGAACTGCTTTATCAGCGATAACGGACAGGTCATCGAAACGGACGGCGTTGAGATGAAGTTCACAGGCACAGTACCCTCAGGCAGGGTGATGGTAGACGGCTACGGCGTGGGCGATGTAGGCTCCGTGGTGCTGCGTGACAGAAAGCACCTTGCAGAGGACGGCATGATGATAATAGTAGCCACCATCGAGCGTGAGAGCGGCAGAATAATCGCAGGCCCCGATATCGTTTCCAGAGGCTTTGTGTGTGTCCGCGAGAGCGAGGAGCTGATGGACGAGGCAAAGACGCTTATGAAGAATGTCATGAACAACTGTATTGAGCGCAATATCCGCGAGTGGGGCAATATCAAGTCAGCAATGCGTGACGCGCTGAGCGATTATATCTATTCCAAGACAAAACGCAGCCCGATGATACTTCCTATCATCATGGAAGTGTAACGGCGGTACAGGAGGCAGGATTTGAAGAATCTGTATAAGAGCAGCACTCTGCTGATATTGATAGCGCTGCTGTCGATAAGTCTGCTGGTGCTGGATGTTATGCTTTTCAGGCAGG
>JAFSHE010000322.1 GCA_017440445.1 Oscillospiraceae bacterium
CGTGCATGTTGAGGGCAGTTAAAAACCTGCTTATTCTCGGTATGTCCATAAAGTATCCGAAGAGTACAGGCTCATTGTTTTCGTCCAGTGCATCGTGAATTATGTGATAATTATCTATGGCAGGCGTGTACCCTTGCATAAGTGTTTGGTTTAAAAGCTCAGTTTTATCGGTATCGCACAGTAAACGAATGAGCACTTCACCATGTGTGTTTTGTGTCAGATAGTAGAAATGCTCGTAAGTGTTGTCCAGAAGAAAGAAACAGCGCTCATTTCCGTCCGCCGTCTCGAAAACCTTTATGAACCGGTCAAATCTGTGACTTATGATTATACCCACAGGTTGTTTATGCCATTTGCTGCGAACATATATTTTCGCTCGCAGCTCCGATTGATAGTTCCATTTGGGGTAACTGTTTCCAATGTTGTAGACAGTAAATATATCGCTGCTTGTTTCCAGTACCCCCATCATGCGAGAGCCCTTTATTTTAAGGGTCTCACGATAGTTTTCCTTTATTTCCCGTGAACTGTGAAAGGCGGGAATGGTTTCTTCATCACTGAACACAGAGACACCGGCGTTTAGCATAATGACATAGCATTCAGCAAGTCTGTGCAGACGAATACGCCGTGTAAGCTCACTTCTTATGATGTTGGTCTCGGCATTTCCCGAAAGGTAGAATGAGAATTTTTGGGGATCACTTTCTAAAAGCAGCTTTTTTGCTTTGGCATTTAAGCGATAGCCTTTTAGCTTATCCGATGAATATGTGCGAACAAAGCCTTCTTTCTTCAGCTTTCCAATTATGGCTCTTGCATAGTCGTAACTGTATGGCAAACGGTACAGAAGCGAGGTTGGGAACTCCCCGCAGATAGCAATGAGTTCTAAAAGACGGTACGGATTTGTGCCTTTCTTCGGTTGGTATATGTTAAAGCTCACCTCCAAGAAGTTTTACCGTATCTCTTTAAGACTTCGGTAATTTTAAAGATTTTAGATATTTAAAAAACTCTGTATTTTCAATGAACACAGAGTTTTGGAGTGTATATCATTTTTAAAGCTCAAAATATGATGTAAATGCTATATGTTTTCAGGCGTAATTTCACGCTGTTTAAGCCAGTTTGGGAACTGCTCTTTCTCCATAATGTACACGTATGTGCAGGTGGCATCACCCAGTTCCGTTGTGTTGTACGCATCACATAAAAGACCGCTGTCATCGACTAAAACATGAGCTGCAATGGCATCGATTATCTGCTTTTGCTGCATATTATCATAGTCGAGAATACACCACTCGGGCAGGGTTCTGTCGTATACGTGTACTACGCAGACAACGCACTCGGTATACTTCGGTACAGGTTCTTTGTGTTTGTAAAACTCAATAGCTGCATGTATGGGATCAATCAGGAACAAGTCACTGTGCCGTGCCTTTTTCTTTGGCAGTATACGGGGCAGCTTTACAGAGAAGATGCGGTCTGCATACTCCACTTCAATACCGTGTGTTGCAGATGCATCTACAAGATACTCAGACCTGAGAATACCGCTTGATGCAAAAATCAGGTTTCGCAGCTGACAGGCGATGCCTTCAGCCTGCAAGGCGGCGTTATTTGATATGAGACTGTAACACTCAGGATCGTCCCGAATGTTCATCTCCTCCATAGCAGATAAGTAGCTGCTGAGTTTCGCGAGCTTGTTTTGTACCTCGGTAATTCGCTGATATACCGTCTCCATATTCATATATCTGTCACCTCTTATTGTGTTTTGTAGTAGTTAGTTCTTCCGTCTTCTGTGACGGTACAGAAGATAGTGCTTTCGGGGAGAGCCAGAGCAGATATTCTGTCCGGTTAGTCAACGATTACGATGTAGATAAGCTCATTAGAGAAATTTTTCCGTATGATCCGGCTTATGAGTGCTTCTTTACCCGTTTCTGCATATACAACGGCATACTCTTTACCGTCTGAAAAAAAGGATAATTTTGCGGGAAACTCACTTGCAGTGTGATACTCTGTATTTGCAATGAAATCGGTGAGTACCCATACAGCTTTGATCATACCGATATCAGTATCAGTTTTATGAATATATTCGATTGTTGTGTCGGTCACAGTAATGCGGCGTTGGTTTTCCAAGGCTTTGAGAATAGCTGCGACTTTGTGTTCTCTCCCCGGATGGAGCAGGAATATTTGAGTTTTAGTAAGGGTTTTGTACATAGATAATTCGCGAAGAATCATAGCCGCTTCATCACCGTATATATCTGCTCTGGTTTTAATATTTCATCACCTCCTCCTGCGTGTTCAGACTTGTGTGTATATGGCAAAGCTGCATCATACAGCGTTACCTTCATTTTGTATCCGCTTAACTATCTCGCGAAGTTCTCTGCGGTCGGTAGTTATGAGGTCGCGTTCCAAAGGACTTGCCTTAAACTCCACCATTACATTGTTGTTATTAGTACTAATGAGCCCGTTTCCGCGCTCAAAGTGAGTTATCTCCAAAACCTCGGCATCGGACCGATGAAGTGTATTCTGTACTCGCAAAGCCTCATCGTCTTCAAGGTTGAGTATCATTTTCGTTTTAGAGTTATTGATAATACCTTTACCGAATCTGCCGTCGTCGAGATTCAGAAAGTCGTTCAGATCCTGACTTGCAAAGACGGCAGCACCGCCGAAGCCGCGGATAGTCTTGGCTATTTCAAGCAGGAAATCACCTGCAAGGCGAGTACCTGTACTGCCCGCACCGGAGAGAAGCTGCCAGCATTCGTCGATGAAAACAGCTTTTTCCTCTGTGCGGTTTTCTTTTACTCTGTCCCATACGAAGTCGAGGGCTACGAACATTCCCAGTGTGAGAAGATCACCTGTCAAAGAAGAAATATCAAGAACGGTGTATTTATTCTGCAAAGATACATTAGTTTTTTGATTGAAAGTTTTCGCAGAGCCGTTTACAAGACGGTTTAAAATATTCGCCATACGCTGAGTAGACGGTGATGCTTTTAATACCTCATACAGATCTCCTAAAACCGGCATTTCTTTGTACTCGCCGATATTGTCAGGATCTTCCAAAGAGTCATTTAAGTGCGTTATACCCTTAGCGTTGTAGGTCTGTATCATAGCTTCGTCCAGAAGCTGGCGCTCCTCGTGTGTCATATCAGGTATCAGGAGACTGAAAAAGATGTGCAGCTGCTGCAGCTTTTGGGCAAGCTTTGAAAGCTGAATTCCGGAGCCGTCAAGAAGCTCGTTTACAGAACTGTCCACTTTTCGTATCTCCATTACATTTATACAGTGCGGGCTTGCTGGTGATATCTGGATAAACTCACCGCCAACGTTGGTGCATGCTCTGTGAAACTCATGTCCTTTAAGAGGTGCTATGATGAAAATTGGTATCCCTTTACGCCTCATACGCAGTGCCATGAGCTGCATAGTGAAGGTTTTACCTGCACCGCTTGTACCGAGGATCGCCATATTCGCATTCTTATACACGGCGGAATTGAAGATATCCACGATAATGAGCGATCTGTTATATTTGTTCACACCCAGAAGAATGCCGTTGTCGTCGCACATTTCGTAACTGGTAAAGGGGTAACAGCAGGCGGCGCTGCTTGTTAAGAGATTACGCTTACTGCGTTCGTAGAGACTTTTATCAAGAGATACAAGCGGCAGTGACGAGAGAAAAGCCTGCTCCTGTCTGAAGTGACAGTTTGAAATACGCATATCCTGAGATAGAAGCAGTTTTCGCATTTCATTTACCTTCCAATCCAGTTCTTCTTCTGAAGGTGCTGTAACAGTAATGAGGATATTGAGATAGTAGAAGTCCTCATTATTTGCAAGGCCTTCTTTCAAAAAATATCCGCTTCTGATAGCACTGTCTATATCATCAAAATCTACGTTGGTGTCACTGGCGTCCTTGATTTTAGAACGGTTAATGCGCAGCTGCTGACCAACCGTCTGGATAATACGTTCTTTAGGTTCACGGGTAAGGAACATATCCAGATCGATTCCGTCTCCTGCATTTACGATGAGACTAAGCCAACCTGCCGGTACCTGTTTCTTATATCCGTCCGAAGGCACAAGAAGATACGCATAGTACAGGCCGTCGATGCACAGGTATTTACCGTGGGTAAAGTCTATGGCTTTAGGGGCAAAGAACTCTGTAACAGGAATGTTATCAATATCATAATCGGGGTTATTCACCATATGGAAAGCCGCTGTCTCCTTTACTCTAAAAGGCAGCGGCTTTGTTGCGCTTTTGTTTCTGCAGAGTAGGTTATACAGCACGTCTGCTGTAAACTCGTCCTCGTTTTCCGGTATTATCACTTTGTTTCCGCACTGGCGCAGGTAGTTGGTAGCTGTCTGTACTGCGGTCTGGAGCGATGTTACGGCCTCATCTTCCTCGTGCTTTCTGGTATTACTCCAGGGCTCGTATTCGAAGATCAGGAAAAAACGGCGGGTAACTGCTTCACGGGAGCTTATCTGCTGGACGAAGTTAAGGTAGTCCATCTGCATCAGCTTGCACTGTTCATTTGTTTCCTGTGCAAGTTCGCGTTCTACTGTCTCGATGTGGCGGTTTATATCGGCCCTTCTTGTCAGAACCTTAAACTGCAGTTTTACAGGGCTTATCTTGAGGTATGACATAAAGGAGTAGATAATACTGCGCTGCTCTCTTTCACTTCTAAGCAGAAAGTTTATGGGTACTACCTCTATTATCTTCACAAAGCGTTTATCACGGGTGTAGATAATACCGCCGGATATCTTTTCGATAGGAAGATACTGCGCAACGGGATTGAGATACGGAAGCACGGCTGTTGATGCCTTCTTCGTTGCTCGGCTCTGTTTTTCTTCCGAAGAAACAGATGAAATCACCCTTCGCTTTTGGAGGAATTTAAGAAATCCCATAGCAAAAGATGACAAGCTTTCACCTGAGATGCCCATTAGTGCAATTAGAGCTGCGGGCAGTCCTGTGATACAGAGTATTATTATTTTCATTTTCAGCGATAGGATTTGTATCGCAAAAACAGAAATACCGAAGATAGCAGCCACGATTGCCGCTTCTACGGTATTTCTCATTTTGAACATACCGCCTAAAAAAGTACCTGTACCTATGAAGTTAGGCGGTATGGTGTATATGTTATTTTCATTTTGGCTGTTCATCAGTTCACTCCTTTCCTTAGCCAATTATCCAGAACGGACCGCCTGCAGCAGCTCTGTGATGCGCTTCATCGAGAATTATGGACATATCCCAGCTCTGTTCACTGCGTGTGTAGCTTGCGGGGTCGGCAACCAGAATCTTTCCGTCTTTAACGCCTCGCAGCACGATGAAGTGTCCACCTGTAGTAAAGTGCCCTTCCAGCATAAGGGCAACAATGAGTTTTCCGCTTGACAGAGCATCTATTATCCGCTGGGGTTCTGCTGCAGTACAGCCTTCAACGGGTAGTCCCCAGTTCTTAGCTGCCGCCGGGATAAGGGCATGATATGAGCCGCTGCTTTTACACCAATACCCGTTATCGTATGCCCATTTTGCCATTTTCACGGGATCGACCGTGTCATCGGTAAGTGACGATACAACGATAGCCATAGCGGTAGGGCCACAGCCGTAACCGCCGATGTGGTCTGTCCCGAAGGGCTTACTTGCATATCGCTCATCCAGCTGATTGTAGTAGACTACCTCGGTAATACCATCGGTGAATCGGATGTTACCCAGTGACGGGATACCTGCGCCGTCCCATTCCGGAAGATGCTGCAGCATACCGTCGTTTAAAAA
>JAFSHE010000323.1 GCA_017440445.1 Oscillospiraceae bacterium
AATATGTCAGATATATGCGATAATGAAGCGTCTGCGGCGATAAAGAGAGCATTGAAGGTACTGGAGCCGATAATGATATTGATAATGGCAGCAGTGATACTGACAGTCGTGCTTTCAGTAATGCTTCCCATATACGATATGTACAGCGGTATCGGAGCGATGGGAAGGATATGATGCTGATGGAGGTCCTATGACAGGTGTTTATCTTTCGAATGATATGATACAGGCGGTTAAAGCAACACGTCACGGAAATCGTGTTGAGGTGGAGCAGGTATATACTCAGACGTTGCCTGAGGGATGTGTCCTTGGCGGCAGGATAATGGAGCAGGATGTGATTGCAGAGCAGCTGAAAAAGCTGTCTGCTGATAAGGTCAGCAGCCCGTTGAAGATATCTGCTGATATGGGCGCTATGGGAATAAAGCTTGTGTCCTTACCCGGTCTGTCATCGGAAAAATATATGCGCAGGCTGATAGCTGAAAGCTTTCATGAAAGCACGGATGCAATATATGATTATAAAACGCTGGGACGGAATAACGACGGCACATTGAACGTGCTTGCCTGCCGTGCTGAGCGTGGATTGATAAAAGGGTATGTTGACGCCTTTTCATCGGCGGGCTTTCGGATACGCTCGTTGGAGCCTGCGGTCTGTGGACTGATAAGACTTGTACAGTTCAGTAAAATGTTGTGTGCCTCGTCGTTTGCGGTAATATCTGTTGATGCGGGATGTATATCACGATATATTTTTACGGATGGCATCTATCGCTTCGGTGGACGTGACAGGGTGTTTGCAAAACGTTCCGACAGCGGATTTCTGAATGAGCTTGCAAGGGTAACAGCCTCTGTGCGGCTGAGTGAGTATTCGGTTACCAACCTGCTTTTCTGCGGAGCAAGCAGCAGTGAGCTTGAATATGTGCGGAGTACGCTAAATGACCCGCAGCTGAAGATGGCTGAATTTCCTGATCTGCCCGAGGTGCGGTTTGTAAACGGCGGCAGATTGTCCGAATATGTTTTTGCTGTGGGTACAGTTATTTAGTTTTGCGGCGGAGGGAAATTCCTTTATGAAGAATAAAAACAAGGAGATAGATCTGTATACAGAATATCTCCGTTATGAGCGTAGCGTAGGCAGAAGATCATCTGCCGAAAAGGGACGTATCCTGATGCTGTGCATGGGAGTGCTGTGTGCAGTGGCGGCAGTGCTTTCGTGTCTGTATTTTGTCCATCGCAAGGATGTGCTGTCGGCTCAGCTTAAGACTATCACAGCAGAGGGAAGCTCACCATTCATTACAGAGGGTCTTTCGAGATACGAGAGCGTATGCGCCGAAAACAGCAAGCTGAATGATATAAGCAGTTCTGCCGAAACGCTGCTTGCGGGACTTAGTGACAAGCCGCAGTATAAGGAATACGATACACAGCTTTTTGTACGTCTGTCGGCTGTTATGACGGAGAAGATAATGCTGACTGACATTAAGGCGGAGGATACGAGCTTTGAGCTTGGTTTTTCCGCACGTGAGCCCGAGGATATTTCGGAGTTTGTTGAAAGACTTACAGAGGCAGAGATATTCTCCGTGGTGGAATACAGTGGCTTTAAAAATGAGGGCAGCACATATTCGTTTACATTGATATGCAATCTATCAGAAAGCGGAGGTGCGGAGAAGTGAGCTTTACAAAGAAAAAAGCTGAGGTAGCAGTGCTTGCAGTGCTGAGCGTTATTCTGGCTGCGGTGTTATACGTTCAGTTTTTGCTGGTGCCGCTTATGACCGAGTGTGCGGAGCTTGAAGAACGTATCAGTAAGGAGCAGTTTTCGCTGTCTATGGCAAAGAACGATATACTTTCAGCAGAACGTCTTTCCGTTGAAAATGCGGCGCTCCGTGAGAAGATCTCGAATCAGAGGGAGCTGCTGTCACCGTTCATGACTCCTGAGGAGCTGGATAGCAGGATGATGGCACATTTTATTTCTGCAGGACTTTCTGTGCTTTCACTGGATATATCTTCGGCAGCTTACACGGATACAGATATAAATGTCCATACAGCAGAGTATACCGCTGCGGGTACATACAGTGCCTTGCTTGAGCTTATCTCGTGTATCAATAACGAGGACGGCATGGTGATAGACAGCATATCTATAAGCTCGGATAATGCAGCAGGCAGAGCGGCAAGTACGCAGAAGCTGGTGTTCTCCGTAAGCTTATCGCTGTATATGGAGGGCGTATGATGAGAGCTGTTCGTTCATGCCTTTTCTCCCGTAAAGGCTATGCCATGCTGTGGGCGGTATGTGTTATGTTCGTGGTAGTCGTAATATCCGCAGGTATACTTCTTGCAGGTCACATGCATTATGAGATAACTGCTGATGAAGCCCGCAGCACAAAGGCTGAGCTTCTGGCACGCTCAGGAGCGGTATACGCAAGGCAGAGGATTACCGAGTGCGATGCTATGGGAGATAGCTCCTGGTGTCCCGACGAGGATGCTTTTCTTAACGGAATCAACTCCATGCAGCCGAGGACGGTGTTTTTTGACGGTGACAAACGCAGCGATAACTGTGCTGTGATATCATACGAGATAATAGGCAACGGTGACGATCATCTTCTGAAGGTGGTTTCCTCTGCATGCATAGGAAACACCAAGGAGGAATGTTGCGGAATATATACATGCGAGGGAGCAGGGATTTGGCGGTTTATAGGTTATACAGATTAAGAAGTAATAAAGCGTTTACTCTGGTAGAAACAGTGATATCCATGGTGCTTACTGCTGTGGCGTCGTTGTTTCTGTTATCCTCGGTTACGGTTACGGCGAATATGATATCTATGTCGGCAGAGCTTCGCAGGGAGCTAAGTATTGCGGAGGATGCGC
>JAFSHE010000324.1 GCA_017440445.1 Oscillospiraceae bacterium
ACATTTGAAAGCGACGCTCCCAATGTTCAGCTTCAAATAATCTCAGGCAAGAACGATACTATGTCCTTCCGTGTGGGAAATACAGATGATACACTGTATTCCATCACCATTGACCCGGGAAAGTACAACAGACCCGCACTTATCGACGCTATAAATCAGAAGATAGAGGAGGCAGGCATCCCAGGAGATGTAAAGGCCGTTGCCGAAACAAACGACGATGGCAAATACATCATCGGTATCGCCAGCAAAAAGACCATAACAGGTCTTGCAGGAAACTTTATCATGATGGATGGTATCACATCGCCCATCTATGATATATGCAAATACGGATACATCGACAACACCGAGTCTGTGCTTTCGGGAACAAAGCGAATTCCGCTGGATATGGAGATAGAGCGTGGTCGGAACGAGTACTTTGTCATGAACTTCGGCTACTACGACGATGACGGAAACGGACAGACGCAGAAGCTGCGTATAGATCTGCTTGCAGATGACGAGAATGTCAAGGTATACGCATCTCCCGATGATCTTGTAGCTACTATTCAGCAGCAGATAGATGACGCAGGCATTCCTGTCACAGTTTCCATCAATGCAAGGGGCGGTCTGGATTTCAAGACCGAGCAGTATGGCGACAAATGCAGCATAAAGCTCGATAAATCCGATGTTCCAAGCGGTCACATGGTGTACGACCTGTTCGACAGCGCATCGCTGAACAAGGTAGGACCATCTCCCGCAAGCTCCACTTACAATATAGCCTCACTGGTAGCCCAGAAGAAGCTTGACCCGTCAGTGTACATTCCCGCTGATGAGAATACCCTTACCTTTGACATCGTGCTTTCTGACAGCACGAGCGGTCCTGAAACAAAGCACACCATAAACGTCACACTGGACGGCGATAATACATACACTCAGGCACAGCTTGTTGAGGCTCTCAACAACAAGATGGACGCAGCTTATCCCGATCTTGGTGAAAAGCTTATATTCTCCTGTCAGGGAAACTCTATCAGACTTTCCGCAAACGGAAACAAGGGCAAGGATGTGGAGAGGATAACTGTTTCCAGCGCCTCCAGCGCATACGACAGGCTTATCAAGGGCGTAAGCTACTATCAGAATTCCTATACAAAGGAGATAAAAAACGGCAGCGAAAATGCGTATGCCACTATGACAGATAAGGTACCGGGAACATCCAGAAATAATGTTACTTCCACATCGGGTTCCTCGGATAACGGTATATCTTACAGATCAGAACAGGATGTGGACAGCCAGCAGACTGACTCCTATATCAAGTCCTCCACAGCGGCAGTAACCAATAATCAAGGTACTACCGTCTACGAAGAATCAAATGAAGGCGAAGTAACCGGCGACAAGATCAAAAGCACCACTCCCGCAGTGCTTAAGATGCCGAGGTTTCTGTCAAACTTCAGCAATGGTGACAGATCACTGCAGGATATGACTCTCACCTTCACGCTGACCGATGACGAGGGTGACCATGATTACAGCATATTCATCCCGAAGGGTTCTACATCTGCTGAGGCTCTTGACAAGATAAAGCAGGAAGTGAAGGATACTATCGATGTATCCACAAACGGAAATGAGCTTATCTTCACCTCAAAACATTCAGGCAAAGAGGCGCTGTTCAAGAACATCAGCTCCGATATGCAGAAATATTACTATAAAAGCTCTTACGCAAGCGACCCTGATGCGGTCATAGACGAGGCAGACAACAAGGTATATATCCCGCAGACAACAACCGTACCCAATGTTGCATCGCATCTGCCGTATACGATCAATTCCACCTGCAACAGACTTATTATCAACGCAGGCCCCAAGACATACGACCTGCGCCTTACTGAAAAAACATATACCTCGGTACAGGACTTTGCCGACGAGATAAACAGACTTATCTCCGAAAAGGACGGCGGAAACCCGACTACTACGGTAGCTGTAAGCGGAACAAAGGGTCTTGTTTTCACAGGTATTCCCACGCAGACAGGCTCCATAACGATAAGTTCTTCTTCCTCCTGTAAGATAGGTGAAACGCTGGTGAAAACACCTATCACCTCCAGTCCCTACTATAATCCCGCCACAGGTCTGGTGGAAAAGCCTGCAACCATCAGGGCAGAGGCAGTGGATACACACTTCCCTAAAACTGTAAGCGCTCCCGACAACACCATCACGATGGATTATTCCTACCCCAATCCCGGTAATCCATCATCGAAGATAACCGAAACACTGACTATCAACGTCCCCGAGGGTACTTACAATTCAGGCAGCGAGTTTGCAGCAGCAGTACAGCAGGCTATCAACAATGATCCTGACCTCAGCTCCAAGATAAAAGCCGACTATTCACCAAGTGGCAGCAACAAGGGTCTTACCTTTACAACAGTTAACGGCGGTAATGGATATGCACTTAGCAACCTCGGCGGTACGCTTGAGATACAAAAAGCCGTGCAGAAATCCAGTACATCAGGCGGCGGTACAATAGACCCAGGCACAAACACCGTAAAATTCCCCGCATATATCCGCAACAACAGATACAACACACTGTTTGACAGCGTTGAACTTGAAATAAACGACACAAATAACTTTGTTTCCATCACCATAAACGGAACACTGTACGAGTTCAACATCCCCGAGGGAGTGTACTCAGGCTCTACGGGACGTGCGCAGCTTACACAGTACCTTAAGGACGGTCTTGCAGGCGCCGATGTTACCATCACGGACAGCGGTTCTACGCTTTCTATAACCACCAACGAGGGCGGTGCGGATAAGTCCTTTGTAGTAAACGGCTCCAATACCGCTCCGTATTTCCAGGGTGCCTCAACAGTAGGAAATCCCACAGCAACCTCACGTGTTGAAAAGCCCTGCTGCATAATCGGTAAGAACAACGTTTCTACCATAGAAATAAAGGACTACTACAACTCCATGAGCTTTGACTACGGCTCGGGCGGAAATACCTACCCGATAGATATTACTATCGAGCCCAAGACCTACACCGCAGCAGAGCTTGCACAGGCTATTCAGGACAAGATAGACGAAATTCTTCCCGCAGACTGTCTGGATGTAAGTGTAAATGCAGGCGGTAACATAGTAATAAAAGGCTCGGATATCTCGGGCGACCGAACAATATCCAACTTTGAGGGCAAGCTGTTCGAGCGTGTTTTCCAGAACGCAAGCTACAGCGGAGTCAGCTACCACACTGAAAAGGCAGGAACCTCCTCAGGCTCGTATCTGACCTATATCGTAGGAAGAAACAAGCTGCTGCCTGAGACCGAGGACGAGCGCAATTCGGGAAAGAATGTAATAATCTACCCCGGACTTAATGACAATATCATATTTGATTTCACCTACGACGGTGAAGTGTATACTGTGGACTTCAATATTCCGTCAGGAACATATACTCCCCTGGAGCTTGCTGAGGCTGTTCAGGTGGCAGGCCGGGACAAAATGAACAAGATGACAGATAAGAACGGTGACCATTTCCCGCAGGATTCTTTCCAGGCTACCATCGGCCTTGCTCCGCTTGGACTTACCGACCCTGAAAATGCCGCTATCAAGAGCGGCGACAAGCTGGTGCTGTCATTCAAGATACCCGATGACGGAGCTATCAAGAATATGCAGAGCATCATCAACGGCGTCAGGGGCAACTCCGCATACAGAATATTCTACGATGCTACCCAGTCGCCTACACCGTCAAAAGTGATCGGCAAGGCGGACCTTTCAGACGGAGTGCTGATAAGAAGCGGAGTAAACGATCATCTTACCTTTGATCTTGACGGACAGGCAATAGATGTAAATATTCCTGCGGGCGCATACACCTGCGACCAGATGGTGGAATTCCTGAATAATGAATTTGAGAAAGCCGACAGCATCGTGCGTGTTATCAACCAAGAAGGTCATCTGATGTTCTACACCACCGAAAACGGCAGCTATTCCATTGATAAGTTCAGAGGAAATGCAGCGGATACCCTGTTCTACGATACAGACGAGCGTGACAGCGATACAGAGATCGGTATACATATCGGAAGAAGAACTGACAGCTATATCTGGTATCTTAAGACCCGTGTAGACGACCATCTCATGAGAGTAAATACAACGGGCGTTACCTCGATAGACCGTGCGCTGAAGGCTGTTGCACGTATAGACTCTGCGGTGAATTATCTTTCGCAGTGGAGAGCGCTTTCAGGTGCTAATGAGAACCGCTCACGTCATTCCTACTCACGAAACCAGACCTACGTGGAAAATCTGGAGAATGCAGATTCGACCCTGCGTGACGCAGATATCGCACAGGAGGTCGCAGCGATGTCTAAGCAGCAGATACTGCTTCAGGCGCAGAATGCGATGATGGAGCAGGCAAAGCAGCAGCACTCCTCGGTGCTTGACGTGCTGGGATAAAATAACTAAATAAAGGGCGGGATATGTATCATCCCGCCCTTGCTTTTGTGCGCTTATGTTTCAGTCGTTATCGTCTATGTCATTCAATTGGATGTTATTATCAACACAATATCTGCATGCCTTTAAAACGAATTGAGCCTGACTCAATCTGTTTTTTTCAGCATTTTCTTTTATAAATAATTTATCGTCACTTGACATAGATATATTTAACTGCGCCATCTGTCCGTTTTGCCGCATTTTATTCTGATATTTTCGCTGTGCGCGTTTTTCTGCTTCAGTTTTCATGTTGCCCCCTAATACAAAATGCATATCTCACTAGGATGATATTTGTCTATAATGACAATTGACTATATCTACCTAGTATGATATAATATCATCAACACATAATTCACGAAAGAATCATGCGATGTATGTATATAAATATACATAATAAATTATACACCACTATCGCAAAAAAATCAAGAATAGCCATGGTTGTATGAGTATGAATTATCATACTCGCTTCTCACGTATTATCGTCCACATCGTTTAATTGGATGTTGTTTTTTATGCATTATTCTGCCGCTAAAGTCATAAATTTAGATACGGTTAAATTCTGACTATTTGAATATGCCTGAATTTCTTCTGCTTGATTAATATGCAATCTTGCTGCAATGGTTTTATATTTACATTTTCCTGACCTAATGTATTTTTCATCTGCTTTTTTTTGTGCTTCACTCCTCATACTACACACCTCCGAATGAGAGAAATTCGATTTGTACATTTTCACCTATAAAAACATCAGATTTATCAGATATTTCATGCATGTTTATTTTGCAAACCGCTTGATTATATCAGATAAATCCGATATAATATATTATACAGATATCGGGATTAGTTATCAGACAAGGTGAAGTAAGGCAAAAAGTCTGATACATAAATATACATAATAAATTATACACCACTATCACAAAAAAATCAAGCAGGAGGAGCAACATAATGTACGAAACCATATCCGACCTTTACTATGGCAAGATCAGTCCTTGGGAGCGAAGCTATCCTCCTGACAGTGAACATCAGCGCCTTGCCTCAGAGTATATCAAGGTGCTTGAAAAGCTTGAAAAAGCCTTACCCGAAACCGAAAGGGTTCTTTTGGATGAATTCGGACTTGCTTACTCAAAAATGTCACTGGAGCAGGAACGAACAATGTTTACAGACGGCTTCCGTCTCGGAGTGCGGCTTGCAGTGGAATGCTTGCTCGAAACCGGAGAAAAATGACATAAATAGAAAGAGGCAGAATGATCCGCCTCTTTTATTATGCAGAAAAAAACAAGCGGCATAAGCCGCCTGTCCTATTACTTCTTAGCCTTTGCTGTTGTCTTAGTAGTGGTCTTTGCTGCGGCCTTGGTCTTAGCCTCAGCCTTGGGAGCAGACTTCTTAGCAGCCTTCTGAGCCTTTTCAATAGCCTTTACAAGATTCTGGAACTCCAGCGCCTTGTCGATGCTGCCCTCTACCTTAAGCTTGCCTGTGGTGAATGCAAGAACAGCGTCCAGCTTGCCGCTGATGAGCTTTGTAAATACATCGGCGCTTGCAATAAGCTTGCAGTCACGGTCGTAGTACTCGTAAGGCTCTACAAAAACGTTGCCGTCCTTAAGCTCTATGTAGAATGCGCCTTCGCCTTCGCCCTCAACATCGATCTGCACTGCAAGATGTCCGGGCATGTCCTTTACCTCTGTGCCGCAGAGTGACTCTCTTGCGGTCTTTACTATCTCCTCGTAGGTCATATTCTCTCTCCTTTATTCTATTTGCGGGTATCACCCGCACATAACGTTAATATTATAACAGATACTATTCGATTTTGCAAGCTAATGTAAGAAATTCTATATACTTTACCTACTGTATTTGACATTCGGAGTAAAAAGTAGTAAAATATTCACAGAAAAAACTAAAGAAAAGAGATAGATATGACCACCGCAGACGCATATTACAAAAAAATGACGGAAACTCCGATACCTAAGCTGATAGTAACTCTCGGTATTCCCACCACGATATCCATGCTGATAACAAGTATCTACAACATGGCGGATACCTACTTCGTGGGAGCGCTTGGCGAGAGCCAGCAGGCAGCAACAGGAATTCTTTTCACGCTCCAGGCGATAATACAGGCTGTGTCTTTCATGCTGGGACAAGGCTCGGGTACGCTTGTATCAAAATGCCTTGCCGAAAAGAACACCGACGGCGCATCGGAATATGTTTCCACAGCTTTCTTTACGGGAGCCGCAGCAGGCTCGGCTCTTATGATATTCGGGCTGATATTCCTGTCGCCGCTGCTGTATCTGCTCGGAAGTACAGATACCATTCTCCCCTATGCACAGCAGTACGGAATGTGGGTGCTTATCGCCTGTCCGTTTATGGTATGCTCCTTTGTGCTGAATAACAATCTACGCTACGAGGGCAAGGCATTCTATGCCATGATAGGTCTTGTTACAGGAGGTCTGCTGAATATCCTCGGTGACTGGCTGCTTATAAGCGTGCTTCAGATGGGAGTTTTCGGAGCGGGACTTTCCACCGCTGTTTCACAGATGATAAGCTTCGGAATACTGCTTTATTTTCACTGCAGGATGGCGCAGGGAAACATCAGCGTGAAGAAAATAAGCAGAAAGGCTAAGATATATCTTTCTATCATGAGGGTCGGCTTCCCCGCACTTATAAGACAGGGACTTACCTCTATCTCCAACGGTCTGCTTAATAACCTGACAAAGCCCTTCGGTGACGCTGCAATCGCCGCTATGAGCGTTGTAAACCGCTACTCCATGCTGATAATGTGCGTAGGTCTCGGAATAGGTCAGGGCTTTCAGCCTGTTGCCTCATTCAACTATCAGGCGAAGAAGTATTCCCGTGTGAAAAAGGGACTTCTGTTCACGATGGGTGTGGGCTTTGTACTGGTGCTTGTAATGTCGCTGCCGGGACTATTCTTCCCTGAGGAGATCGTAAGACTTTTCCAGGAGAACGAGGACGTGCGCAGGATAGGCGGCTTTGCACTTCGTGCCTCCGCAGTGGGAGTGCTGTTCCTGCCGCTGTC
>JAFSHE010000034.1 GCA_017440445.1 Oscillospiraceae bacterium
CGCAGCTTTCCCATGTGCGGATAGAACCTGCATCCCGCCTTGTTGTGGGAAAGGATAACCGTTCGGCCGAGATATCCGCTGTGCTGTTCTATGACTGCCGCAACAGCCGCCCGAGGGCTGTCGGATTCGCAGAGGGTCAGCGGGTGGAGTTCGGCGGCAAGCTGTACCGTATACAGAGCGTAGATAAGATCTACGATAACAAGATACTGCATCATCTGGAGGTGGGGCTGTGTCAGTGACAGTGAACATCAACTCCGCACAGATAGCCGCAAAGATACGTGGTGCAAGCCAGAGGGCGGTTGCGATAACGGCACAGCAGGCGCTGACGGATTGCAACAATTATTGTCCCGAAGATCAAGGGGTACTCATTAACAGCAGCATCGAAAACAGTGTTCTTGAAGAAGGTCGGCTGGTGTGGTCTGCTCCGTATGCAAGGTACCTGTATCATGGTGTTTTGATGGTAGACCCGAAAACTGGCTCACCATACGCACGGGAGGGGCAGACAAAGGTAGTGCTTACGCCCGAGAAACCGCTTGATTTCAACAAGCACCCTAACCCCAATGCAGGCTCTCACTGGTGCGAGCGTGCTTATGCAGACCATCACGATGATTGGGAGCGCATCTATCAGGAGGCTTTCAGAAAGGAGCTTGAAAATGGCGGTACAGGCTGATATCATGGAAGCTCTGCGCGAGTTCGCCGAAAATGCCGCAGGCGAGGCGGTAACGATAGGCCAGCTCCCCGCCGACGGCGGTATCGCCATGCAGGTCGTTACAGGCTACGGCGAATTCACGTCGTTGAACAGGTGCAATCACCGCAGAGCGATCACAATTTCATTTCTTGCAAAGAGTACCGACCAGATGCGGGCTTACTCCGTTCTCTGTGATATCGGCAATTCTTTGCAGACAACCAAAACTTTCTCCGCTGAGAACATCCTTTCGGCGGACGTTAAATCAGACAGCGCCCTCGTCGGCAAGGACGGCGACTACTGGATATATTCCATGACGGCGGCTGTCAGAATAATTATTTAGGAGGTATTCTATGGCACAGAAATTACCCAAGGTTGCGGGAGTGGAGCTTAACAGCGCCGTTTCCGTAGAGATCAACACCACTCCCTCAGCGGAGCAGGCCACCTATGCGAGCCTTACGAACGCATTCAAGAACATAGCGGTAGCCATGAACGAGGTAGTCTACAATGCGACTTATCTCTCTGACGGCGGCTACGGCTCGTCCCATGTGGTGGGCTTTGCACCTACTGTTTCGCTTCAGGGCGACTTCATGGCAAGCGACCCCGCCTGCGCTTACCTTGACAAGGCGCAGTGGGAGATAGGCGCAGGCCGCGTCACCGATATTAAGATGACAAGGAACGGTCAGACTATCACCTGTCCTGTAACGCTTACATCCATCGCCATTGCGGGCGGCGAGAGTACAGCGCCAAATTCTGTATCGCTGACTATTGCATTCAACGGAAAACCTACGGTCACAGCGTCGGCTGACAGCGGTACTGATGAAACAGAAGGAACGACATAATTCGGACGACATAATGGGCGGGCAAGCTCCCGCCCTTTTCTTTTAACGGAGGTACAACATGGCATATCAGATAAAGCGTTCTGCAAAAATTACAGAGACTCTTGAGCTTTGCGGCGATAGTGGCGATGTGGTAAAGAGTTTGCCCATCACCGTAGATATAGATACCATCGCAGGGGAGCTGAGGGGACGGCTCACTACGATGACCACGGCAGAAAAGCAGCTTAAAAAGGCAGTGAACGATGGCGATTACGGCGAGGCTTATGCACTCTACGGGCAGACAGTAAAGGATGTATTCGCCCTCTGCTTCGGAAAGCAGAACACCGATGAGATAACCGAATTCTATGACGGGAACTATGTGGAGATGTCCTTTGCGTTAGTTCCGTTCATCTATGATGTGATACTTCCAGCTGCAAATAAGGTCATAGCACAGCGCAGGGCGGCTCTTAAGGGCATCTACGGGAAGAAGCGCAGATGACATTATACGAGAGCTTCCCCGACCGAATTGTCGTAAACGGTACGGAATACCGTCTGACGCTGTATTTTGACCGGGTACTGAGATATCTCGACCTTGTAAGGGACAGTTCCGTTTCCGCAGAGGATGCGGCAGAGGTCGGGTATTCATGGCTGGTAGGCAGTCCGAAAAATGTTCCTCCTGCGGTCAGGAGCCAGGTCATTCAGCGGATATTCGAGGAGATAGTGCGCCCGCCGAAAAGGCAGCTCCGCAAAAGGAAAAAGACTGTCCGTGCGGTGGATTTCACCATCGATGCGGCGGAGATATACGCCTCTTTCATGCGGGACTACCGCATTGACCTCGTCGAGGAGCAGGGGCAGATGCACTGGTGCAGGTTTATCGCACTGTTTGAGGGCCTGTCGGATGATACTCCTATCAAGCAGATAATGCGCATCCGCACCGAGGAGCTGCCGACCCTCAACAAGCACAATGCGGTGCAGATACAGCGGCTTACGGAGCTGAAAGCTCTGTATGCACTCCCGCAGGAAGCTCAGTCCCCCGAGGAGCAGTCAGATGCGTGGGGCGGGCTGTTCAACGTACTGTTGAAGAAAGCAGAGGTGAATTGATATAGCAGATGTAGAATACACCATACGGGCAAATACCGAAAATCTTGAAAGTGATCTGAATACCGCAGAGAATATGGTGCGTTCCTCTGCGCAGAGAACCGAGCATGCGGTTGATGATATCGGGGAATCTGCCGAGCGTGCAAACGAGCGTGTTTCTGAGAGTACTCGCCGCACAGGCGAGGAAACAGAAAAGACCGAAAAGAAATTCAAGGGCTACGCAGAAGAACTGTCAGAAGTAAATAAGCTGCTTGAAAAGGACGGCGAAAACACAACGCTTCTGGCACAAAAAAAGGAACTGCTGAAAAAGGCGGTCGATGATACTGCAGACAAGCTGAATGAGCTTGCAGACCGTCAACAGGAGGTCACCCGTGCTTATAACAACGGGGATGTCCCTGACGAGGAATACAGGGCATTTCAGCGGCAGATAATCGCCACCGAGCAGGAGCTTGAAAACTATCGCAGAGAATTGGAAAATGTCGGCGGGGCTTCCTCGGACGTGGCAGAAAACACCGAAAACAAGCTGGGTTCTGCTTTTAGCTCAATAGCGGCGGGAGCTGCTGCGACAGCAGCTGCAGTTGCAGGCGTTTCCGTCGGAATCGGTGCAGCGGCAGTCAGTTCCTCAGACAGCCTTGAAAAAGCAGCAAAAAAAATAATCTCCGCTACGGGAGCAAGCGTTGACGGTCTGGAAGATATGGAAAAGGTAATTTCCGATATCTACTCCGATAATTTCGGAGAGAATTTCGACGATATCGCAGACAGTATATCCAAGATAACGCAGAACCTCGGCGAGATGAACGAGACCAGTCTTGTAAATGTCACAGAGAGCGCATACGCCCTGCAGGATGTTTTCGAGATGGGTGTTGATGAA